>NZ_JAYLLN010000035.1:0-42620 GCF_037126265.1 Sphingobacterium tenebrionis | reverse complement strand
CATCCAACGGTCCTTGGGAGCAAGTGAGCGAGTATTGGAAATTCTTGACGAAGATCAGGAAGATATCAAAGTAGATGAAACCGACAAAAACATCAAACAACCTTTAACAGGTGCCATCGCCTTTGATCATGTCCGCTTCGCTTATCCGACACGTCCAGATATTCAAATTTTGAAAGATATTTCTTTCCAGATCCAAGCCGGGAAGAAATTGGCTATTGTTGGTCCAAGCGGTACTGGAAAGTCGACCATTGCTTCGCTCATATTGCAGTTTTACCAACCTACTGATGGTTCAATCTACTATGATGGCATCCCTGCTTCAGAATTGGCATTGACCGATATCCGAAACCAAGTAGCCGTGGTTCCCCAAGATGTACTTCTTTTCGGAGGAACGATTCGGGAGAACATCAGCTATGGAAACCTTCAAGCTGATGCCGAAGAAATCATCACAGCAGCAAAGCGGGCCAATGCCCATAACTTCATCATGGAGTTTCCAGATGGATATGATACGGTTGTTGGTGAAAGAGGGGTTAAATTATCCGGTGGACAAAGGCAGCGAATCGCTATTGCGCGGGCTTTATTGAAAGACCCAGCCATATTGATCTTGGATGAAGCGACTTCCTCTCTCGACTCCGAATCCGAACGTTTGGTGCAATTGGCTTTGGAAGAATTGATGAAGAACAGAACATCCGTGATTATTGCCCATAGATTGTCTACCATACGGGACGCTGATATGATTATCGTCGTAGAAAATGGCTTCATATCCGATGTTGGAACCCATCAGGAATTGATGAATAAAGGCGGGGGATTATACCAACATCTCTATCAATTACAGTCTCTTCAGGTTTTTGAAAGTTAATTTTTGTTAATTTCCAAAACCCACAAACATTTTGGCTTATTGCTTGTTTCCATTATACAATAACATGTAATTACAAAATAGGATAAAAAATTATAATCATGGAAAAGAATAGAAATGGATTAGTGGCATTCGCCCTACTAGGATTAGCTGTCGGAACTGCTGCATATTATTTATTAGGAACAGAGGATGGTAAAAAGCAATTAGACCGTGCAAACGACGGAATCAAGAGCTTAACAAAATCCATTAAAGATCTTTCTAAAAAAGAAGCAAAACGTGCTTCTAAATTTGCAAAATCCGCAAAAGAAGATTTAGAGAACTTAAAAGACCGTGCTAAAAATGCAGGTAGAGAAGCATTAGACAAAGCTTCTTCAAAAGCTAACGAATGGGCTGGCCGTGCATCAGATGCAGCACAAGGCATGGCTGACAAAGCAAACGATGTTGCTGATAAAGCGAAATCAGAAATTAAAAACGCTTAATTTCTAGACATCCGTCTTGGCTAGACAGATTGATTTGTATCTTTGCATATCATGGATCTGTTAACACAAGTCAAGACTTTAATATATAAGGATGTTTTATTGGAATGGCGTTCTAAATACGCTATCAATAGCATTCTTCTTTACGTAGTATCCACGGTATTTGTTTGTTATCAATCATTCCAATCCGTGGATACTTCTGTTTGGAACACCCTGTTCTGGATCATTCTTCTTTTCGCGGCCATCAATGCCATGAGCCGTTCCTTCCTTCAGGAAACCGGTAATAGACAACTTTATTATTATAGCATGGTAAGCCCAAAAGCAATAATTTTGGCAAAGATCATCTATAATTCCTTGATCATGATCTTAATGACAGGGATCGCTTTTATTGTTTACAACCTGATTTTTAGAACCCCGATCGGCAATCTACCTGTTTATTTATTGAGTATATTTTTAGGGAGCATTTCCTTTGCTACAGTATTTACCATGGTAGCAGGGATCAGTGCGAAAGCTGGGAACAACAGCACCATCATGGCCATCCTCAGTTTTCCGGTAATCATCCCCCTATTGATCGTCCTCATCAAATTATCAAAAGCTGCTGCCATAGGCGGTGTGATCGCTGATAGTTGGGGAGATATTGCTGTATTATTGGCAATTAATATAGTTACTATTGCCATTTCTTTGCTGTTATTTCCTTACCTTTGGCGAGATTGATTTTTTTGTTCTTATGAGAAAAAGTTGGTGGAAAATTCTTGCAGTTGTCATGGTTGCAAGTACCGTAGTTGCTGGTTTATTAGGTCCAGTACCCGTTTTGTACATCTTGAATGAAACCATCAGAAATGTGTATTTCCATGTACCTATGTGGTTTACCATGATGATTTTATACCTGATCTCCTTAATTTATAGCATCAAATACTTGAATACCGGAAAAAGAGAGCATGATTTTATGGCGGTAGAAGCTGTAAATACGGGTGTTATCTTCTGTTTTTGCGGTTTATTGACAGGTATGCTTTGGGCAAATTTCACCTGGGGAACCCCTTGGACGAATGACCCCCAATTGAATGGGGCGGCCATTGCAACCTTGATGTATCTGGCCTACCTAGTTTTAAGGAATGCCCTTGAAGAAGAACAAAAACGCGCCAAAATATCAGCCATCTATAATATTTTCGCTTTTCCGATCATGTTTGTGCTGATTTATATCCTCCCAAAAATGAATGATTCGCTTCACCCAGGTAGTGGTGGAAACTCCACTTTTGGGGACTTGGATATGGACAATTATATGCGACCGGTATTTTATACAGCGGTAATCGGTTGGATTTTGATCGGTACCTGGATTGCCACCCTACGTTATAGAATTCGATTAATAGAAGATAAAAGAAATAGTTTTTAATACAATGAGAAATTTCCTATACACTCTTTTTGCACTGCTTTTTAGCTTTGGGACAGCGTTCGCGCAAGAAAAGGTTCCTATGGCCGAAGGCCTTCGTTCTGAAGGAAAAATCTATGTGGTTGTTTTGGTGATGTTGGTGATTTTCTTGGTGGTTGCCATCTACCTTTTCACCATCGACCGTAAAGTCAGCAAATTAGAAAAAGACAAATAGCATATAGCGTATGTTAATCAACCAACATCGGACATTATCAGGGCTGAATGTTTTCCTGGTTATTCTTGTTGGGACGGTACTATGCCTTGGGGTATATCTACACTTGCCGGAGAAACTTACTCCCGTGCTTTTTGAACCCGGCATCAGTAACCTTTTAGGTTTTCAGATCGGGGCGGAATTATCCCCCCAATCTAATGTGTTCATCACATTAATCTTGACCATCCTCCAAGCTTTCTATCTGAATAGGGTCGTCAATCATTTCAACCTCCTTGGAAAACCCAATTTCCTGACGGCCTTGATGTTCATGACCTTGGTCAGTGTGTTCATACCGTTTTTGGTATTATCCCCCACCCTTATCTGTAACTTCATCACCATTTGGATGGTGCAGAAGCTGTTCAATATCTATAAACACGCAGATGTCAAGGGGATCATGTTTGACTTGGGCTTATTGGTTGCATTGGGAAGCCTGATCTATTTTCCATTTATTGTGATGCTTTTGCTCATTTGGGCAAGCTTGGTAATTTTTAGAGCATTCTCCTGGAGAGAATGGATTACGCCTTTATTGGGTGTTACCGTTGTTTATTTCCTGCTGGCCGTTTGTTATTATTGGCTGGAAAGAATGAATGAGTTCTATGAAATCTTTAGACCATTCACCTATGCCCTTCCAACCCGATTGAATATGGATGTACATGATTATTTTGTACTGATTCCTATCGTGGTGGCTATAGGAGGGTTTTTATTTATATTAAAGGATAATTTTTTCAAGAGCGTGGTCCAGGTCCGAAAGAGTTTCCAATTATTGTTCGTGATGCTGATCCTCATCTTTGGATCATTCTATCTAAACCCGGATAAATCGGTAAACCATTTTTTATTGACCATTCCAGCGCTTTCCATTTATCTAGCCTACTTCTTTACCTATGCGAAGATAAAATGGTTTTATGAAACCTTGTACCTGATTATATTGGCCACCATAATCTATTTTCAGTTTTTCTAAAAAACTGACAGTTAGCTGTTTAACCTTTTTTAACAACAAAATCTTACGTGGTTATTAAAAATTAGATAGTTTTGTAGCGAAATTTTAGCCTAAACAGGGCCATTATTATTTTAAAGTTGATACAATTGAGACGAATATTTACACACAAAAACCTGCTTACAGCATTGGGTATTGGGGTACTGATGTTGGGCTTTACGGAGGTTAAAGCACAGTCATCTACTTCACACTCACCTTACTCACAATATGGTTTGGGACAGATGAGGGAGGATCTATTGCCTCAAACTCGCGCAATGGGCGGAATTTCCAGTGGTGTTCGTTATCAAGGTGGTCTACCAATCTTAAACATGGCAAACCCTGCCAGTTATTCTGCATTAAACAGAACGATCTTAGATGCTGGTCTATATGGTAACTTCACCCAATTGGCTAAATCTGGTTCTACTGGTAAAACAGCAGACTTTGCATTCAGCCATTTTGCCTTCGGTTTTTCCTTGAACAAACAGAATGGTCCAAAAGTAGGTGGTGTGTCTTTCGGTTTGATGCCTTATTCGGATGTAGGTTATAATGTAAAATCTGCTCGTCAGATTGATAATATCCCTTACCAAACCAGTTTGGTAGGTGAAGGTGGTATCAACAAAGCCTATGTAGGATATGGGGTTTCTCCATTTGCTGGTTTCAGCATTGGGGCAAATGCCGGTTTTCTTTTTGGAAACCTTTTCGATAAAGCAATGATCCAATTCCCTTATGAAGCAGGGATGTATAATACCTCAGAAACCATTACCCAACAAATTAGAGGGGCTACTTTTGACTACGGAGCACAATATTTCAAAGCATTGGGCAACAAAGTCAATTTTACCATAGGTTATTCAGGTTCATTGAACAATACCGTAAATAGCAAGACCACTTCTTTAGTTACCCTGACCCAAACGGATGCAACAGATCCTGATGGTGAACAAGTGGCTATCGATACTTCCTCCTTTGAACCACTTTCAAACAGAAACTTAAATCTACCTCTAAAACACAGTGTTGGATTTACCTTGAGCAAAGGTATCAACTGGAGTATTGGAGCTGATTTTAAATATGCAGATTGGTCAAAATATCATACCGAAATGGGTGAGCCACCATTGGGCAAAAACATCGGAATTGCAGTTGGTGGACAGTTCAAACCAGATGCTACTTCATTAAAATATTTGAACCTGGTTGATTATCGTTTAGGATTCAGGTATAACAAAACACATATTTCGGTAGATAACCACCGTATTTCCGATATGGCGATTACCGTAGGTATGGGATTCCCATTACCAGAGACCAATTTTGGTAGAACATTCTCCAATGTGAATGTTTCAGCAGAGTTTGGTCAACAAGGCACTATGAACAATAACCTGGTTAGAGAGCGTTATATCAACATCAACCTAGGATTTACAATCAATGATGCTTGGTTCCAGAGAAGAAGTTACGATTAACATGAAAATTAATTCATTGAAAATATCATCAATTTTGCCCCTATCAATGTTATTGTTAGGGGCAATCTTGTCAATTGCCTGCGAAAACGACCAAAAAGATATCGATCGATTGGCCAATATCGAAGCAGAAGAGGCTGTTGATATTTCCAAGCATGTTACTGTGATTTACAGCGACTCTGCAAAAGTGAAAGCAGAGTTGAAAGCACCGGAAATGCGCCAATACCACGATTCCGCACGAGTAGGAAATATGGAGTTCCAAAAAGGACTGCTCTTGATTTTTTATGGCCCGGACGGAAAAGAGTCGCAACGTATAACCTCCAATTATGGTGTCCTAAAACAACAGGAAGGGATTACAGAATTCCGGAAGAATGTGGTGATCACCTTGGCGAATGGTTCCATTCTGAATACCGAGGAATTGATCCATGACGATAAACAGAAAAAATACTATGGAAGTCAACCTATTTCAGCCATTTTCACAGATGGCCGCGGGAATATGCAAGGAACTTCCTTTACTTCAGATCTCGATTTTAACATGATCGAATGGACCAATGGAACAGGCTTGATTTATATGCAGAACAACTCGGGATTTCCGGGTTTAGGGAACTAAAATAAATTTTTACACTTTTTTTCATAAAAGTTGTATCTTGCGCCTTGTTTTTTAACAAACACAATTAAGTAAACAAATCAAGCATTTATAACAAAAATATAGAATACAGTTATGGGATTAATGAGCTATTTGCGGAACCGTGCGGGGCTAGTCATTTTCGTGATCGGTTTAGCAATTATCGCGTTTTTATTAGGAGACATCATCAACATGGGTACTCCATTTTGGCGTGCTAGTCAATCTGAAGTAGGAAATGTGAATGGTGAAAGTATAGATTACAACGAATTCAACCAACAAGTTGAACAAACTGCAGCGAGATTCGCGCAGCAAATGGGCGGTCAAAACACCCCTCAAATGCAAAGCTATGCAGTTCAACAAGTGTGGAACCAATATTTGACCCAAGAGTTGATCAAACAAGAAATCGAGAAAATCGGTATCGAAGTAGGTAAAGATGAATTGAACAACTTAGTGACCGGAAACAATCCGTCCATGTTGATCGCACAATACTTTACCAATCCTCAAACTGGTCAGATCGACAAAGCGTCTATCAACGCAGTGATGCAACAAGCAAAACAAGATCCTAACACCAAAAGAGAATGGGAAGCTTTATTGGAAAGCATCAAAACAGATCGTTTATTCCAAAAATACAGCACATTGGTGAACAATAGCGTATATACAACCGCTTTGGAAGCGCAATACGATTACAATTCCCGTAATAAATTGGCGAACTTCAAATACGTGATGTTGGATTATGCTTCGATCGCAGATGCACAAGTAAAATTGACAGATGCTGATTACAAGGAATATTACGACAAAAACAAGAACGCATTCAAGAACCAAGAGGAATCCCGTAACATTGAATACGTACTTTTTGACGCACGTCCAAACCAAGCTGATACGGCTTTAGCCACTGCAGCTATCCAAAAATTAAAAACAGATTTACAGGCATCAACCAATGATTCTTCATTCGTAACTGTAAACTCAGAAAGAAAATATCCAGTTACGTATTACGGAAAGAACCAATTAAGCGCAGCTTTGGATTCTGTGGTTTTCAACGCAGCTCCAGGCACCGTAGTTGGTCCATACCTTACCCAAAACGTATATGAAATCGCGAAGGTAATCAACGTGAAGATGAGCCCTGACTCGGTTAATGCAAGCACGATCGTCATCAACCCAGCAACTGAGGGTGGTGTGGATAAAGCGATTGCCAAAGCAGACTCTATCAAAAACTTAATTACTGCTGGCGGAAACTTCTCTACCCTGGCATTGGAATTTAGTGCTGATCCGAATTCAAAAACCAATGGAGGTGAAATCGGAACATTGGTTAGAGGTCAGATCCCAGAATTAGATGCTATCTTATTTGATGGCCAAACGGGCGATGTTAAAGTGGTTCCTACCAACAATGGTGTTCACATTGTAAAAGTGAATAGACAGATCGGTAGTTCAAAAATTGCCAAGTTAGCTATCGTTGATAAATCAATCGTTTCTGGAAAAGAAACTACTGATGCAGCATATTCTAAAGCCAACAAATTCTTCTCCGCATTGAACGGAACCAATTTTGAGGAAGTAGCGAAACAACAAAACTTGACCATCCTTAAAAACGAAGGAACAAAAGCAATGGACAACAGTTTCGGCGCGGTTGAAATTCCTCGTGAATTAAGCCGTTGGGCATTTGAAGCGAAAGCTGGAACAAATGGAGACAAAGTATTCGAAACTGCAGATAACTTTATCGTTGCTCGTGTTACAGATATCCAACCAAAAGGAATCCAACCATTGGAGTCGGTTAAGAAATTGATCGAGCCGGTTGTAAAGAATTTGGTGAAGGCGCGTATGTTGAAAGAGAAGATGAACAATGCATTGAATGGTTCAACTTCCATCGACCAAGTGGCTCAAAAATTAGGCAAGAACGCACAATCTGTTGAGAATGTTGTTCTAGCTAACCCAGTTATTCCTGGTGTAGCAGTTGAAAACGCAGTTGTAGGTACCGTATTCGGATTACAGCCTAACAAACCATCAAAATCTATTGAAGGTTCTCAAGGTGTATATGCTGTTCAGGTATTAGGATTCGTAAATCCAAAAGCTTTGGCGGGTGAAGAATTAACCGCTCAACAAAAGCAAATTACAGCGTCTAAAGCTCAACGTGATCAGAACGTAATTTTCCAAGCTTTGCAGGATAACGCCAAGATTGTTGACAATCGTATTAAATTCTATTAGTAAAGAATAGTTAAATTTGTTGCTGGGTAACCCAAAGTTGCCCAGCTTTTTTTATTTTTAGAGAAATGGATATTCAAGAGAACATTGTAAATAAAGTAGCCCAAAGTGGTTTGGTGACCATTGATTTGGCTAAATATGCCCCAACAGCACCTATTGTCATCTACGATATCAAGGAGAACCTCTTTCATGGATTGATCCTGAAGGAAAAGGATTTCCGGGAATTCATCAAATCACATGATTGGTCTCAATATGCAGGCAAGCACATCGGTATTGTATGTACTGCCGATGCGATTGTCCCTACATGGGCTTATATGTTGTTGACGAACAAACTGGTGGAGCATGCTCTTTCCGTACATTTTGGAGATGAGGATAAGGTGCGTCAGGATTTATTTGAGCAAGAATTAGCAAGATTAGATTATAGTGTATACCAGGATGAGCGTATCGTCGTAAAGGGATGTGGAGATATCTTTGTTCCAGAATCGGCTTTCGTGACCTTTACAGCCCAATTAAGTAAAGTAGCCAAGAGCATCATGTATGGCGAGCCATGCTCTACTGTACCTGTGTTTAAGCGTAAAACTTAAACTATTTATTCAACCCACGGTCTTAGTTATATGAAAAGAATTATTTCAGCCCTAGTCTTGTTTATTACGCTGACCACTATTGGTCAGGCACAAACATTACCATACTTATCAGAACCCACTTTCAAAGCCGGCGAGGTATTGAAATACAAACTGCGTTATGGCTTTATGTCAGCGGCTACAGGTACCCTATCTGTACAACAATCAAAATACAATTTTGGTAATATGGATGCGGTACATCTATCTGCCTTTGGTCAAACCTCTGGTGCATTTTCAAAATTCTATACCGTAAAGAATCAATATGATTCCTATATAGACCAAAAGAATTTCCTACCGATCCTGTATACCGAAAATATTCGGGAGAACAATTATCGTCGGGTGGAGTATGCTACTTTCGACCATAAAACAAAGAAAGTAAAAGGTAAAAAAGGGACTTTCACCAGTCCTACCCAGCAAACATTCGATTTGGTATCTGCTTATTACTTCTCGCGTAACCTTGATTTCTCCACGTTGAAAAAAGGCGATAAATTCAAGATTACTTATTTCTTGAATGATGAGGTCGCACAATTGGGTGTGGAATATATCGGTGTAGAGAAGGTCAAATCTGTTCTTGGAACATTAGAGTGTATCAAGCTGAGTCCTGAAATTTCTCCAGGAAGAATCTTTAAAAAGAACAGTCGTTTGTATCTTTGGGTTACGAATGATGGAAACCGTATCCCCGTTAAAGCGCAAGTAGATATTCTAATTGGCTCTGTAACGATGGATTTGGTTAGTGCAGATGGCTTAAAATTCCCGTTAGGCCAACGGGTTAGTTATTCAAAATAAAAATGATTGAAGTAGGAAATGTACTTGTTCACGAGGATATCGTGAACAACGATTTTGTTTGTAACCTGAGCAAATGCAAAGGGGTTTGCTGTATTGAAGGCGATTCTGGCGCACCATTAACGGAGGCAGAAACAACAATCCTGGAAGAAATTTATCCTAAAGTAAAGCCTTATCTAACCGAAAAAGGCATAAAAGCCATTGAGGAGCAAGGTAAATATGTGGTAGATTCCGATGGCGATCTGACCACCACCTGTGTAGATGGCAATAAAGAATGTGCCTATGTAACCTGGGAAAACGGCATCACCAAATGTGGTATTGAGAAAGCCTATGAGATGGGCGATGTACAATGGAAAAAGCCTATTTCCTGTCACCTCTACCCTATCCGTGCTACCCACTACCCTGAATTTGATGTACTGCATTATGATCGTTGGTATATCTGTAAAGATGCCTGTACATTCGGCCAAGAATTGAAGGTCCCGGTCTATAAATTCCTAAAAGACCCTTTGATTCGAGAATATGGTGAAGATTGGTATAAACAGCTTGAAATTACCTTAGCTTCCCAAGCATAATTTTATTATTTTTATGGTCAATTTCAGGGATTATTAATGGTCTTAAACCATTTTCATGTTAACAATAGACGAAATACAACTTCCTATTAAAGAACATCTCAAGCGCTTCGAAAAAACCTTTAAGGATTCGATGCGTAGTTCCGTTCCTTTATTAGATAAAATTACAAGGTATATTATTAAGCAAAAAGGAAAACAGATGCGTCCGATGTTTGTTTTCTTTTCTGCTGGCGTATGTGGTGGCATCACCGAGGCAACCTATCATGGAGCATCCTTAGTGGAACTATTGCATACGGCTTCTTTGGTGCATGATGATGTAGTGGACAACGCCAATGAAAGAAGAGGATTCTTTTCTATCAATGCGCTTTGGAAAAACAAAGTTGCGGTTTTGGTAGGCGATTTTCTGCTTTCCCAAGGATTATTATTATCCGTAAAACACAAAGAATTTGATATATTGCGGATTGTTTCCGAGGCGGTTCAGCAGATGTCGGAGGGAGAACTCCTTCAGATCGAGAAAGCCAGACATCTTGACATCAAGGAATCCATCTATTTTGAGGTGATCCGAAAAAAAACAGCATCCCTAATCGCTTCATGTTGTGCCTGCGGAGCATCTTCTGCGGGAGCAGATGAAGAAACCGTGGAAAAACTAAGGCTGTTTGGCGAAAAGGTGGGTATTGCTTTTCAAATTAAAGATGACCTTTTCGACTTTGGATTGGATGATGTAGGAAAGCCCGTAGGAAATGACATCAAGGAAAAGAAAATGACGCTGCCATTGATACATGCGTTATCCACGGTGGATAAAAGCCAAAAAAGAAAGATCATCAACCTGGTGAAGAACCATAATGAAGATCCAGAAAAAGTAGCAGAGGTGATCAACTTTGTGAAGATAAACGGTGGAATGGAATATGCGACTGAAAAAATGATGCAATATCAACAGGAAGCATTTGACATATTAGCCGAAATCCCGAACGGTGGGGAATATAAAACCGGACTAGAACAACTCGTTAAGTATACTACAGAAAGAAAGAAATAAACATCTACCATGAGCCACGAAGCACTCTTTATGATCGGATTTATAATTTTTATAATTCTGATGTTAGCAATTGACCTGGGACTATTTTCCAAAAGCGATAAACCTGTATCCTTAAAAGTGGCCGCCATTATGAGTGCCATCTGGGTTACTTTTGCGCTTTTATTTGGTCTATTACTTTATTATTGGGGAAATGAACTGCATAATGTGCATGATATGGCACGGCTCAAAGAGGTCGTCGCCAAACACCTGCATAATATTACCATCAATGAAAATGACCTTGTAGGAAGTATCCAGGCCTATAATAAGAACCTTACCCTCGAATACCTAACCGGTTATGTAGTAGAATACGCCCTTTCGGTAGATAATATCTTCGTTATGGTATTGCTGTTCAGTTCCTTTGGTATTCCAGAAAAATATTACCACAAAGTATTGGTTTGGGGTATCCTAGGTGCCATCATCATGCGTTGTATCTTCATTTTCGTAGGTGCTGCATTGATTACCAAATTTGGATGGATCCTATATGTATTCGGTGCATTCTTGGTGTACACCGGGTTTACCATGTACATGAACAGAAATAAAGAAGAGGAAGTGGATCCAGAAAACCACCCTGTGGTTAAGTTCATGTCCAAAAGGTTCAAAGTAACCCATAAGTTGGATCAAGGAAATTTCTTCCATGTAGAAAATGGCGAGAAATACATGACTCCCCTATTCTTGGTGTTATTGGTGATTGAATTTACCGACTTGATCTTTGCGGTGGATTCGATCCCTGCGATCTTCTCGGTAACCAAAGACCCTTATATTGTATTCTTCTCGAATATTTTTGCAATCCTAGGATTACGTTCGATGTTCTTCCTTTTAATCAACATCATCCACAAATTCCATTACCTAAAAGTAGGTTTAGCATTCTTATTGATCTTCATCGGTCTGAAAATGCTATTGCATAGCTACTTGAAAGAATGGGGCTTTACCACCACCCATTCCCTGATTGTCATTCTGGGAATCCTAGCGTTGAGTATCATCGCATCGCTGATGTTTCCGAAAAAACAAGATTTTGAAAAATCCTAATCATATTAACAGGCTCCGAAAAGGGGCCTGTTTTAGTATGTGCTAATATTTTTACAAAGAGTGGCCTAGCTACTCTTTATTATTTTATAAATTCGTACACAGTTTTTTAATATTATAATAACATGAATTGGAGTAAATCTATTCTTTTTGCAGCAGCTCTATTTGCTACAACCCAAACATTCGCACAAGACAACTTAATAAATGCCTTAAAAGGCAATGCCAGCGACAACAGTAAAGCAGGATTCAAGTTCACGGAAGTGATCAACCTTGGAAACACTTCTATTAAGGACCAAGGATCATCTGGTACCTGTTGGTCATATTCTGGAAACTCCTTCTTAGAATCCGAGATGATCCGAATGGGCAAGGAACCAGTGAATATTTCCCAGATCTATACCGCCCGTAATACCTACATTGAAAAAGCGAAAAACTTTGTGCGTCTGCATGGACAACAGGCACAAGGCGATGGTGGCCAATTGCATGATGTATTGACAATTTTCAGAAAATACGGTGCAGTTCCTTACGAGGCGTATACCGGATTACCAGAAGGACAGACACGCAATAACTTTGGGGAGATGAGCCCAATCCTTCAATCCATCACAGAATCTGTGGCAAAAAGCAAGAAACCAGGAGCAAACTGGATCAATTCATTTACTGCGGCGATGGATTCTTATTTAGGAAAGGTACCTGAATCCTTCCAATACAAAGGAAAAACCTATACACCACGTACCTTTGCCGATCAAGTAGTGGGTATCAACCCGGATGATTATGTAGGAATCTCTTCTTTTGAAGAGCATGCTTTATACAAACCATTTGTCCTATTGATCCCTGACAACTGGTCTTTCGAAAGTTTCTATAACGTGAAGATCAATGATCTTACCGATATCATCGACCAGGCTTTGGAAAAAGGATTCACAGTAGCATGGGCAACTGACGTATCCGAGAAAAGCTTCAGCTGGAAGAATGGCGTAGCTTATGTGCCAGAAAAACCGATCGAGCAAATGAGCAAAGAGGAGTTGGATAATATGTTCAACGGTCCGAAACCAGAAGCGAAGATCACTCCTGCGCAACGTCAAGAAGCTTTTGACAACTATACCACAACCGATGACCACGGAATGCACATCGTAGGTTTGGTAAAAGATCAGAACGGAAAAGAATATTATATCGTTAAGAACTCATGGGGAACTACCAACGATTATAAAGGTTATATGTATGCAACAAAAGAGTTTGTTCGCTATAAAACAATCTCTTTGTTATTGCACAAAAAAGCATTAACCAAAGAAATGCAGAAGCAATTAGCTATCTAAAAAATGTTAAATCTTTTAAAGTCCTTGTCTCTACAAGGACTTTTTTTGTTAATAATGGTTACTTTAGTTAAATATTTAGAAATGTAAAGTTAATTATGAAAAAGCTAATATTCATTTTATTCACGCTCCCTTTCTTGGTTTTTGCACAGGAAAAAGGTATTCACTTTGAGCACAATACCACTTGGGCCAAGGTTAAGGAGAAAGCCAAAAAGGAAAATAAATTTATTTTCGTGGATGCATTTACCACCTGGTGTGGCCCATGTAAATACATGTCGGATAACATTTTCCCACAGGAAAAAGTGGGAACATTTTTCAATGAAAAGTTTGTGAACCTGAAGATTCAAATGGATGAAACCCCAGGGGATAACGAGGATGTGAAATCTTGGAGAGCCGAAGCAAAACGATTCGCAAAAGATTACGCCATTGCCGCTTATCCTACCTTTTTGATCTTTAATCCAAATGGCGAACTGGTTCACCGTATTGTAGGTGGTGGCGAAGCTGATGAGTTTATCGCTATGGCCAAAGAAAGCTTTGACCCGAGTACGCAATATGAAACCATCGTTAAAAATTACAAAGCTAATCCTAAGGATGTCGAAGCTGCCAAAGCCATGGCAAAAGCAGCGACAAAGGCATATGACAAAAATACTGCAGCAGAAGCTATTGCTTCCGTTATAGAGAATTCCAGTGCTGATGCCGTTTTAACGAAGGAATTTATTCCTATGTTGAGATCATCCATTACAAGTGTGGATAATAAGGCATTTGAATTGATTCGCAATAACAAAGCAAAAGTAGACGAAGTGATGGGTGCAGGAAAAGCGGATGCCATGTTAGGAACTGCCGTAATTAATTCGGTACTTATGCCTAAATTACGTGCTTCTCAAACGGATAATTTTGACCAAGCAGCAGAAGAGGCTATTAAGGCTTATCCGGATTTGAAATTGCAAGAGTCCTTCATGACCTTCAAGCCTAATTATTATAGAGCTAAAAAGGACTGGACCAAGTACAGAGAGGCCGTAAATCATTTAATTGCATCAGGAGCCGCGGTTTCCGAAACACAACTGAACAGTTTTGCCTGGACTATCTTTGAAAACTGTACCGATCCGGTATGTTTAGAAGCAGCCTTGGCCTGGAGCAAAAAATCCTTGGAAAAGAAAGAAAATCCGCAATATTTAGATACCTATGCAAACATTCTGCATAAATCTGGAAAAACCAAAGAGGCCATTGCGATCCAAGAAAAAGCGATCAGCTTAGCAGCTGCGGAAGAAAAAGCAGACTATGAATCAAATTTGGCCTTAATGAAAAAAGGTCTTCCTACTTGGGAAACCGAATAAGTCACACCGATATGGAGCTGCTTCAATAGCAGTAGCCAAAACAAAAAGGATTCTTGTTGTCCAAAACTTAATCGATGGACAGCAAGAATCCTTTTCTTATTTCACTATTTTAATTATTTCACATCCCGATATCCCACCTTCATATTCTGGAACATGAAAGCCCACTTATCAGTATGCTCTGCAATAACCATAGCAGTTGATTTTCCAGCACCATGACCAGCTTTTGTATCGATACGGATCAGAACGGGATTAGTTCCCTTGTTATACTCTTGTAATCGCGCAGCGAATTTAAAGGAGTGCGCCGGTACTACACGGTCGTCATGATCGGCTGTAGTAACCATTGTGGCTGGATAATCCACCCCTTGTTTCAAGGCATGGTAAGGCGAATATTTATACAGGTAATTGAACATTTCCGCATTATCATCTGCCGTTCCATAATCAAATGCCCATCCGGCACCTGCAGTAAACTTGTGATAACGCAGCATATCCAACACCCCTACCGCCGGGAAGGCTACTTTAAATAATTCCGGGCGTTGGGTCATTGCTGCACCTACCAACAATCCGCCGTTAGATCCACCTGCAATCGCCAACTTCTCCGAAGAGGTATATTTCTCCTTGATCAGGTATTCAGCTGCGGCAATGAAATCATCAAATACATTCTGTTTCTTCAATTTGGTACCTGCTACGTGCCAAGTCTGCCCATATTCACCACCACCACGCAGGTTAGCCACCGCATACACGCCACCCTGTTCCAATAGGATTACATTACTGGTACTGAAAGAAGGCGTCAAACTGATGTTGAAACCTCCATAACCGTACAACATCGTAGGGTTGGTCCCATCCAATTTGATTCCTTTTTTATAGGTAATGATCATCGGAACTTTAGTACCATCCTTAGAGGTGTAGAAAACCTGTTTCGATTCGTAGTTGGCAGGATCGAATTTTATCGCTGAAGCTTTATACACTTCTGATTTACCTGACGCAATATCATATTTATAGATGGTTCCTGGATTTACATAATTCGTAAAGGAATAATACAGGGATTTTTCATCCTTTTTGGCACCAAATCCTGAAGCGGTACCCACACCCGGTAATTCTACCTCATGCTCCAATTTGCCTTGTCTATCGTATTGTTTGACAAGCGTGGTCGCATCCTTCAAATAATTAGCGAAGATTTTACCTCCACCAGTAGAAGGGCTCAACACCTGTTCCGTCTCCGGAATCAGATCCTTCCAATTTTCCTGCGTAGGTGTAGCAAAACTGGTCTGCACCAATCTACCGTTCGGCGCATTCAACTCGGTATAGATGATCAGGTTATCGCCTTCATTATCCAATACATAATGGTTGGACTCCATGTTGTTCACAATCGGAACAAAATCTGAACCCGGATTCTTCAGGTCTTTGATGTACAACTCATTTCCCGATGTGGCATTAGCCGCCGTAACGATCAGGAACCTTTCATCCTCGGTCAATCCCGCACCGATATATCTACGCGGGATGGTTGGCCCACCAAAGATCAAGGCATCAGAAGATTGGGCAGTGTTCAGCTTATGGAAATACAGCTTATGCTGGTCGGTCATTGCCGACAAAGCAGATCCTTCTTTCGGTTTATCGTAAGATGAATAATAAATCCCTTCATTTCCCTGCCAAGCAAGGCCGCTGAATTTCACATTCGTCAGGGTATCCCCTACGATCGAATTATCATTCGTGTTGATGATGATGACCTTAGTCCAATCAGAACCTCCTTCAGATAGCTGATAGGCCGCCAATGAACCATCTTTGCTAAATGATAATCCTGCCAAAGAGGTCGTACCATCATTAGAAAACTTATTCGGATCCAAGAAAACTTCTTCTTTCCCATCATCTCCTTTTTTACGATAAATGACCGATTGGTTCTGTAAACCATCATTCTTATAAAAATAGGTGTACTCGCCTTCGGTAAAAGGAGCGGAGAATTTTTCATAGTTCCACAGGTTCTCCAACCGTTTTCGGATGTTCTCCCGGAAAGGAATCTGGCTTAAATAATCCTCGGTGACTTCATTTTCAGCTTTTACCCAAGCTTTGGTTTCAGCAGATAGGTCATCTTCCAACCATCGGTAGGGATCTTCCACGGTAACACCAAAATAAGTATCGGTTTGTGTTCCTTTTTCAGTTTTAGGATAGGGTTTCAATGTAATATCGGTTTTTGATTCAATAGCTTTTTCTTGATTACAGGCCGCCAAGCCCAGGACAATGATGCCCAAACAGGTGTATTTCCTCATATCTATTACAATTAGTTTATAACAAAACTAATGATTTAATTTGCTAGTTTTGAACTCATGGGCATACGCAACAAGATTTATTTTGCTTCCGATTTTCATTTAGGATCTTATCCTACTTCACATTCCTTGGATAGGGAGCGCCGAATTGTTGCTTGGTTAGACCATATAAAAACCGATGCAAAAGAACTTTACCTCGTAGGCGACATCTTTGATTTCTGGTTTGAATACGCCTCGGTAGTCCCCAAAGGTTACATCCGTTTTCTCGGCAAACTGGCTGAATTGGCCGATTTAGGCGTTAAGATCACCCTCTTCAAAGGAAACCACGACATGTGGATGTTTGGATACCTCAAACAGGAATTGGGTGCTGAAGTCGTCTCCAATGAAAAGGTCCTTCAAATCGATGGGAAACGTTTTTACATACATCATGGGGATGGTCTTGGTCCAGGAGATGCGAAATATAAATTTTTGAAGAAAATTTTTAGATCGCGTTTTTGCCAATGGTTATTTGCCCGCCTGCACCCTAACCTGGGGATAGGTATTGCTACAAGATGGTCGAAACACAGTCGAATCGCCAACAACAACGAAGAAAAGTTTCTTGGCGAAGAAAATGAATGGCTGATCGTGTATTCGAAGGAAATCCTGCAGGGCGAACATTACGATTATTTTATTTTTGGACACCGGCATCTTCCTTATGAAAGGAGCATAGGTAATCACTCCACCATCGTCAACCTTGGCGAATGGATCAATTATAATACCTATGCCGTTTGGGATGGGGAACAATTAACACTGGAAACATGGAATTCAGGGAAATAGCCGATTCTATTTTTCGATTAGCGTCTTCCGATCTGGAATTATTGGAGGAAATCGTCGAAGAGGTCCATGTACCTAAGAATACCAAGCTTATCGAGTCGGAGAAGATCAGCCCCTATATCTATTTTCAGAAATCCGGAATCTGCCGAATCTATTACCACAAGGCAGAAAAGGAGATCATTCTAGCGTTTACTTTTCCTGGAGATGCCTTGATCTCTTTGAACAGTTATATACATGTGCAACGCGGATATGAAACCATCCAAAGCCTGGAAGATTCCAGCCTATACCGCATTTCCAGCACCGATCTGCAAAATCTTTTCTTAAAATCTATCGGAATTGCCAATTGGGGAAGAAAACTGGCTGAATTGGAATCCCTGAAAATTGAAGATAGATTAATGTTCCGACTTTTTAAATCCTCCCTGGAATCGTATGAAGAGCTATTGAAGAAGGCACCGAACATCACGAACCGCATCAAATTAGGTTATATTGCCTCTTACCTAGGGATAAGCCAGGTTACCTTGAGCCGCATCCGGGCAACAAAAAAATAAAACATTCGGGATTTTTTTAACAAATGTAAAAAGCTTATTGCAGGTAAAAGCAGAAATTTGCCTCAGTAATTAAATTATACAGCAAATGAATTGGATTATTCTAGTATTGGGCGGGCTTTTTGAAGTCGCTTTCACGTATTGTATCGGGCGTGCAAAATTTGCCACCGGAACGGAAATGTACCTGTGGTACTTGGGTTTCTTGGTAAGTGTAACGGTTAGTATGGGCTTATTGATCAAAGCAACCAGTACATTACCCTTGGGTACTGCCTACGCCGTATGGTCGGGGATCGGTGCGGTTGGAACCGTATTGATGGGTATTTTCTTCTTTAAAGAACCTACAGATTTCTGGCGCATCTTCTTCATTATCACCCTGATAGGCTCTATCGTTGGGCTAAAAGCAGTTTCTTCGCATTAGTTCCTTAAAAAAAGCGCAAAAATCTTTATTTTTGTCGATTACTATCATTCCCAACGATTTGGGAATGAACTATTCAACAGAGGAATACTATGTTAGACAAATTACAAGCGATAAAAGAGCGCTGGGAAGAAGTAGAAGCGGAATTATCCAATCCTGATACCATTAGCGACATGAGTCGTTTTGCAAAACTTAATAAGGAATATAAAGACCTAGGTAAGATTGTAGAACAATACCATATCTATAAAAATATGGTGAGCAACATCGATACCAACAAAGACATCCTTGCCAATGAGAAGGATCAGGAGTTGAGGGAGATGGCGAAGGAGGAATTGGATATTCTTTGGACCCAACGTGAGGAAAAAGAAGAAGAGATTCGTCTGATGTTGATCCCTAAAGATCCAGAGGATGGTAAAAATGCCATCATCGAGATCCGCGGTGGTACAGGAGGAGATGAGGCAGCCTTATTTGCTGGCGATCTATACCGTATGTATACCCGTTATTTCGAGACCAAAGGTTGGAGAACTGAGGTGATGGATGTAACGGAAGGAACATCGGGTGGTTATAAAGAGGTGATCCTAAAAGTAATTGGCGATGATGTGTATGGTCAATTGAAATATGAATCAGGAGTTCACCGTGTTCAACGTGTCCCTGATACGGAAACGCAAGGCCGAGTACATACATCAGCAGCCTCGGTAGCTGTCTTACCAGAAGCGGAAGAGGTTGACGTGGAGATCAATCCAGGCGATATCGAGATGCAGACATCCCGTTCAGGTGGTGCTGGTGGTCAGAACGTGAACAAGGTAGAGACCAAGGTTCAGTTGACGCACAAACCTTCTGGAATCGTGGTTGTTTGTCAGGTAGAGCGTTCGCAATTGGCAAACCGCGAGTTGGCGATGGAGATGCTTCGGAACAAGCTTTACGAACTTGAAGTACAGAAGAAACATGGTGATGTAGCCGCGAAACGTAAGACGATGGTATCCACCGGAGACCGTTCGGCGAAGATCCGTACCTACAACTATCCACAGGGTCGTGTAACCGAGCACCGTATCGGTTTGACGATGTATAATTTACCTGCCATTATGGATGGTGATATTCAGGACATTATCGACAAGCTACAGTTTGCAGAGAATGCCGAAAAGATGAAAGAGGGCGCTGTAGACTAATATTTTTCAAAAATATTTAGCAGATTTAGAAATAAACACTATATTTGCACACCTTCTGAAAAGAAGGAAAATGGTCTGGTAGTTCAGCTGGTTAGAATACATGCCTGTCACGCATGGGGTCGCGGGTTCGAGTCCCGTCCAGACCGCCACAACAAAAACAACAGTTAATTATTGAATTAACAAGGTCTGAAAAGACCACGTTCTTTAAAAGAAATTGCAAAATATTGGTCTGGTAGTTCAGCTGGTTAGAATACATGCCTGTCACGCATGGGGTCGCGGGTTCGAGTCCCGTCCAGACCGCCAATATTGGTCAAGTTTAACTTGAAAATCATTTTGCAAACATGAGGTCTGGTAGTTCAGCTGGTTAGAATACATGCCTGTCACGCATGGGGTCGCGGGTTCGAGTCCCGTCCAGACCGCAATAAAAAGGTCGCATTTATAAAATGCGACCTTTTTTGTTTTTAATCTTTTCCTAATCCTTCGAAAGTTCATAACTCAAAGCGCCGGATGGGCAATGATTGATCTGATCAATCAATTCTTCCGTAGTTGCAGGCTCCGGTGTAATCCATGGTCTTCCCTTCGGATCGTAAACCTGCGGCAAAGTCTTTACACATATTCCCGAATGTATACATTTTTCAGGCTTCCAGAGAATGGTGATCTCTCCATTCGGATGTGGATATCTAATCGTTTTTTCTTCCATAATCGTTTTTCATTAGTATTTAAACAAAAATCATAGGTATAAGTTTACCCTAAACGTATTTGTACCCGAGATTCTAGTAGTTTAACAATTTTAGGAAAATTATGTTATATTTATCATACATCTAACCAATGAACTTTTAAACTATTTATGAAAAACTCATCAAGCCCATTTGATCAGCGAGGCAATAATTTGATGGAGGATGGTAAGAATTTTGCCATCATCTCCTACCTGACGGCTATCGGTCTCATCATTGCTTTTGTATTGAACAACGAGAAACGGAACGACTTTACCACTTTTCACATCCGGCAATCCTTAGGCATATTCCTGGCTATGTTTATCTTTGGGATGTTCAGTTATCTACCTTTTATTGGTTGGATCATCTCCGTTTTAGGATTTGTCTTATTGGTTATTCTATGGATCGCTGGGGTAATGAATGCGGTGAACGGCCATAAAAAACCAGTACCTATTCTAGGGGAATATTTCAACAGTATTTTTTCGGGAATCTAATCGGATCAGGTACGTAGGGTTTTATCTGATTAGGTTCGCTCTGAAACCATAGTGAAAGTAATGTGAAAGTATGCAATTCCTATGTTGAGCATATAAACACATGCTTTAACCATACTAAAAGCATACTTTAATATTGTTTCTAAAACGATGCCATGGTTTTAGCATAAAAAACAGTATTTTAAAAGATAAGCGATAAACCATATCCAAAAAGATATGGTTTCTTTAATTAAATAATTTATAAGGATTAGAAGACGTTATTGTTATTACATAAAAATTCTTTTACGTTTGGGAAAGAATTCATAATAATTTCAATTTTTTGATTATTATGGGTTACTATTTGAAAATAAGGGTATTAATTAGTGAGTAAAATCAGAAAGATATTAGTAAAGACGCGCACGGACATGGAATTGTTGGAAGGGATGCGTAAAGGGGAGAATTCGGCGATTGCTGATATCTACAAAACCTGTTATCCATCAGTATCGCACATGATCCTGAACAACAAGGGGACAGAGGATGAAGCAAAGGATATCTTTCAGGAAGCAATGATCGTATTGTATGATAAGATTACTCAAGCGGAAGGTTTTGAGCTAAGCAGCAAATTAAACACGTTCTTATATGCGATTTGTAGGCGGTTGTGGTTAAAACAACTGAATCGACGGAATCTTTCCCTGGATAGTATAGACCAGGAGAACTTGGATATTCCGGATATGGATTCAGCTTTGGAGAGCCATGAAGCCGAAGAAGTAAAATTCAACCAGATGGAAGCCGCCATGGCTAACTTAGGTGAGCCCTGTGCCAGCATCCTGAAAGAATTCTACATCAAGAAAAAATCCATGCAGGAAATATGTGATCAATTGGGATACACGAATGCTGACAATGCGAAGAACCAAAAATACAAGTGTTTACAACGGTTGAAAAAATTATTTTTTGACCAATGGGTAAAGGATGAAAGATAACATGAATCAAACAGAATTTTTAACATTAGCAGACCGATACCTTGGCGGAGAGATGACCGCAAAGGAGCGATTGGAATTCGAAAGCCTTTGCCGCGAGGATGCTGAATGGAATTCACAATTTCTTTCGCATAAGGAATTTGTATCGGACTTGCGTAAGCATGAAAACCGAAAAGAATTTATTGCTACACTGGATCAGGTGGTTAAAAATACATCCACAGAGCCGATTGTGTTAAGAATGTGGAGAAAATTAAAGATCAATGCTGTTGCAGCTGCTGCTGTTGCTGTCATTTCTTCTTTAGCTACGCTCTATTTAACCGGATACTTCTCCACGATACGTAAGACCACTACAGAATATAGCGCGCTTAAACGTGAGATAAACAACGTAAAGCGGAATGTCAATGCGCACCATAATGCGATCCGTAACATCAACAGCAAAGAGAACCCTGCCCCTACTCCTTTACAATTTGGAGCAACTGGTTTCATGTTGACCAAAGATGGTTATGTGGTGACCAACTTCCACGTGGTAAGCGGAGCTGATTCCATCCATCTCCAGAACAATAAAGGGGAGATTTACCGAGCTGCTGTCATCCATGTGGATGAGGAGAAAGACTTGGCGATCCTTCATATTTCGGATACCAGTTTCTCTATGAGCCAAAACATCCCTTATACGTTCAAGCGTCAAGGTTTGGATCTGGGCGAAGGCATATTCACAATTGGATATCCTAGGGATGAAGCGGTGTATGGCGAAGGTTATTTGAGTTCTTCTACCGGGTATAGTGGTGATACCACCGCTTATCAGATCTCGGTACCTGTAAACCCAGGAAACAGTGGAGGTCCTGTATTGGATAAACAAGGAAATGTGATCGGGATTATTTCCGGAAAACAAAAAGGTATTGATGGTGCCGCATTTGCCATTAAGACCAAAGCGCTGATCGAAACCTTGAACCGGATCCCTAAGGATTCCCTAAAAGGAAATATCGTGCTGAGCAGTAAAAACAGCCTATCAAATCTACCTCGCACCGAGCAGATCAAAAAGTTGCAGGACTTTATCTACATGGTGAAGGTATATTAAACAATAACAAGACTTATGTATGTTAAAAAGGTTTTGCCAGTGGCAAAACCTTTTTTTATGGTATTTAATAATTTCCCGAAATAAATAGTTGATCTATTTATTGGGTTATGGGATTTATTTATTGGGTTGAGGAGTTGTTCTCAAATACGGTTTGATTTCGGTGTAACCTTTCGGGAATTTACCTGGGATATCTTCCGTCTTAATAGCTGGAACAACAATTACATCCTGTCCATCCTCCCAGTTCGCAGGAGTTGCCACCTGATATTCATCTGTTAACTGCAAAGAGTCGATGACACGTAGGATCTCGATGAAGTTCCGACCGGTAGATGCCGGATAGGTTAACGTTAATTTCACCTTTTTGTCCGGTCCGATCACAAATACCGAGCGAACGGTAGCTGTTGCCGAAGCGTTCGGGTGAATCATATCGTATAATTCTGCCACCTTACGGTCTTCATCAGCAATGATAGGGAAATCTACCTGGGTGGATTGGGTTTCATTGATATCTTTGATCCATTCCAAATGTTCAGGAACAGAATCCACACTTAATGCCAATACCTTAACATTCCTTTTTTCAAATTCTTCTTTTAATTTGGCGGTCATGCCCAGCTCGGTGGTACATACCGGGGTAAAATCTGCGGGATGTGAGTATAATACGGCCCATTTCCCATCGATATAATCGTAGAAATCAATATCTCCAATAGATGTCTTTGCCTGAAAGTTTGGCGCTGTGTCTCCTAATCTTAAGCTCATATAATTAATCTTTTATTTGTTTTTAAAAAATACTCTACCAATATAGTAGTATTTATTTTCAATTCCAAAATTACAGCCGTGTATGATGGTCAGTATTTTGTAAATTAAAACTATCTACTTAACAACGAGGGCTTTCATAAAGTTTTGAGAAAAGTTAAAGATGACAAATGTTTGAGGTTCGGAGGAGCGATGTGAAGGATAAATGATTAAATTGATAGGGTTATTATTATGCTTGCATAGTATTATTATGTATATTTGGTTATACCATATAAACAAACGATATGAATTTTGAACTATCCGAAGAGCATAAAATGATTCGTGATGCCGCTCGCGAATTTGCACAGGAACTGAAAGCAGGGGTAATAGAAAGAGATGAAGCGGCAAAATTTCCTTACGATTTTGTGAAACAGATGGGTTCCCTGGGCTTTATGGGCATCATGGTCCCAGAGGCTTATGGCGGTGCTGGAATGGACACCTTGGCGTATGTATTGGCATTAGAAGAGATCGCGAAGATCGATGCTTCTGCAGCAGTGATCATGTCGGCGCATAATTCGTTGGTATGTTATGGATTGAATGAATATGGTTCAGAAGAACAGAAGCAGAAATACTTGAAGCCATTGGCTTCTGGGGAGAAATTGGGTGCCTTTGCTTTATCAGAACCTGAAGCTGGATCTGATGCCTCCTCCCAACATACTATGGCGGAGGATAAAGGGGATCATTACCTCTTGAACGGCACCAAAAACTGGATTACCAATGGTGGAAACGCGGATATCTATCTGGTTATTGCCCAAACTGATCCTGAGAAAGGACATCGGGGTATCAATGTGCTTATCGTTGAAAAGGGAATGGAGGGATTCAGTATTGGTCCTAAAGAGAACAAATTGGGTATCAGAAGTTCGGACACGCATTCGTTGATGTTTTCTGATGTGCGGGTACCGAAGGAGAACCGCATCGGAGAGGATGGGTTTGGTTTCAAATTCGCTATGAAGACGTTGGATGGTGGTAGGATTGGGATTGCGGCACAAGCCTTGGGTATTGCTGCTGGGGCTTATGATCTGGCATTGGCTTATTCCAAGGAAAGAAAGACTTTTGGCAAGCCGATTTCTAATCATCAGGCGATACAGTTTAAATTAGCGGATATGGAGGTGGATATTGAAGCGGCAAGATTGTTGACTTATAAGGCTGCCTGGACGAAGGATCAAGGTTTGCCTTATGGAAAGGTGGCTGCCATGGCGAAATTGCATGCTTCGGAAGTAGCAATGAAGCATACCGTGGAGGCCGTGCAGATTCATGGAGGGTATGGGTATGTGAAGGAGTATCATGTGGAAAGGTTGATGCGGGATGCGAAGATTACGCAGATCTATGAGGGCACCTCGGAGATACAAAGGTTGGTTATTGCTAGGGAGGTGTTGAAGGATTAGGGGGATGAGATAAAATTTTGAAATAAAAAAAGCCCTGTAGATGATTCTACAGGGCTTTTATAATAATCCTTCTTACAAAGGATTCTGAACGACTACTCCTAAAGTTCTGTTCAATTCTGATCTTGGAATTAAGAATTCCCATCTTTTATCTCCAGCAGGAACACTCATTACATCTGCCAAAGTTGCGTTATGGTTTGATCCATTTCTGTCCAATGGTAAATTCAAACGTTTCAAATCGTAAAAACGGAAACCTTCAGCCCATAACTCCACACGTCTTTGTACTAAGATTTCCTCAATCAAAGCCGCACCTGTGTTTGTCGATAATGTGTAAGCCGCATCTCTAGTTTTTACGAGATCAAACAATACTTGCTTAGCTTCTGCTTCTCTACCTGCAGTTCTAGCCAAAGCTTCTGCTTCGATAAGGTACATTTCAGCAGCACGCATGAACATCAAATCGCCGTTACTGTTTCCAGGGTTTGGCAAAGTGAATTTTCTGGTCATATAAGGTTGTCTTACACCGCCAGAAGCCACTGGGAAACCTGCCTCTTTTGCCGTTGGATCCCAAAGCTTTTTACGGATATCTGTTGCTGAGATCTTATCATAAAGCAAAGAGTTAATTGCTTTTGGATTACCTCTGGTATTGGTAGAACTAAAATTACCTACATACGCATAGAAGGAATAGAAATACAATGGTTGATCTTCACGGTGTTCAATACCCCAAATCCATTCTGGATTATTTACATCCACAAAATTATTCAAGTATTGTGCAGCTGTCATCAAGGTATATCCTTGACGTGCTTCCTTAGCCATTGCAGCAGCGATATCGTAATTTTGCTGGGTCAAAGCTACACGCGCTTTAATTCCTTTTGCCACATTGCTATTTAAATGGGAAACATTAGGTCTTGGAGTTGCCGTTTTGAACAACTCAATTGCTGCATCCAAATCCTTATTGATTTGGTCATAAGTTTCCTCTACGGTATTTCTAGGAACAGCACCTTCGGTCTTTTCCAATACCAAAGACATACCCATAGAAGAGTTATCTCCGCCTTTTACATATCGTTTACCAAAAAGTTGTACCATTTGGTAATAACTCCATGCACGGTAAGTCAATGCCTGACCCTTGATAAAATCCTTTTCTTCTTGTGGACCTTCTGCAGCATCAATGTTCGCAATGATTTCATTCGCATTACCAATTAATGCATAGTAGAAACCATAATTGAACAACAGAATGCTTGCCGTCTCGTTTCTATGGCTATTCCACTTATATTCACTGTTGAACCAGCCGTTTGCAGCACCGGTCATCACAAAATCATCACCTAACACTTCTGTATAGATCATGTTTCCACTTTGACCACCGGCCGCCTGATTGCTGTGCCATTGTGAATACATATAACGGTGCATACCATTAATGGCAGTAAGTGCATTTTTCGTTGTGGAAAAAATGATGGTTGGGCCTATACTACCTGTAGGGTCTTTTTGTAAAAAATCTTTTTTACAACCACTTATCAATAGGGCTGCCATTGCAGTAGCTGCAAAAACAGTCTTTTTATTAAAAATCTTCTTAAAAAACATAATCTTAGAATCCAAAGTTAACACCAAAGTTAATTGTTCTTGCATGCGTATAGGTACTGTTTCCAGTATTACCTGTAAAAGCTCCTACCGGGTTAAATCCTTTTTTCGCCGACCAGAAATAAAGGTTCTCTGCACTTGCATATAAGCGCGCATTTTTTACGCCTATACGAGAAACATACTGAGATGGTATTGTGTATGCTAAATTGATCGAGCTAATATTCAAATAGGATCTCTTTCTTAACCAACGATCCGATAAAGCGCTTGTTTGACCAGTCCTAGATGTATTCATCGCAGGAATAAGCGATACATCTCCAGGGTTTTTCCAAGCACCTAATAAGTCTTCATGTAAATTCGCACCATTTGTAGGACCTGCACTCATTAACCCTGCGTATTGGCCATCGTAGGCATAACCACCAAGACCATAAGTCAATACAAATCCAAATTCAAAATCTTTATAGTTGAAGGTGTTCACAATACTTCCATAAACTGGAGCTATTGCACTTTTTCCAACGTAGGATAACCTTGCGGTACCGTGATCTGAGGTTACTGTATCCATAACGCCATTTCCACGATCAATCACTTTGTGGTATTTTGGATCAAAAGTAGCATTCTCCGCCAAGCCCAAATACAAGGCATTACCATTATCAGGATCTACTCCATAATATGTTCTCAACCAAAAATCATACATAGAATGGCCAACTGAACGTTTGTAGGCTCCATCAACAATTTCTGGAGTTTCTAACGGCATTTTGGTCATTTCATTTTTAATCGTAGTTAGGTTGATTCCTAGCGTCCAGTTGAAGTTTTCTTTTCTGATCAATTGACCATTTACAGACAACTCGATACCTTTGTTCGTTGCTGCCCCAACGTTTTGGTTGATAGCAAATGAACCTCCAGTAGTACCACCATTATGATAAGGTTGAGGAACACTGAATAATAACCCATCAGAGTTTCTGTGGTAATATTCTAAAGTACCATTGATTCTATTGTCCAAGAACGCAAAATCCACTCCGATATCAAATGGTTTTTGAGTTTCCCAGGTTAGGGCACTACTACCAAGTGAAGTCATTGCTGAACCAGATTCTGATGCATTGTTATAAAGACCATAAGTAGCTTGATAAGGATAGTAACCTACATCAGCATTACCTAACACACCATATGATGCTCTTAATTTCAATAAATTAATGTTTTCATTTTGGAAGAAAGCCTCTTGGTCTAAACGCCAAGCACCACCAATAGACCAGAAATTGTTCCATCTTAAATCTGAATGGAATTTAGAGTTACCATCTCTTCTGATCATAGCGCTTAAATAATAACGGCTATTGTAATTATAGTTTGCGCGTGCGAAATAACTTTCCATTGTACTTTCTGTTTTACCAGAAGTCAAAGAAGCAATATCCACAAAGTTACTGAATACGTGCATTCCATCGAAACCTTGTCCAGTTCTCATACCATCGATAGATTCGTATTTGTATGAATAAACCTCATGACCTAATAATGTCTCTAGATTGTGCAATCCAAAAGTATTGTTAGCTCTTAAGATTTGGTTGAAGGTATACGAATAGGATCTCGTCCAGCCTTGGCTATAACGACCAGCTGGAGCTCCATCACCAACCTCAGTGTTTTCATAGCTCTCTCCTCTAGTATTTGTAAAATCAGGACTAAAAGTTGTGCTCAATGTTAACCAAGGCAAGAAATTAATATCTAAATAAGCTCTTGCATTAATGAATTCACGATTACCGAAGTCATTGTTCATCATGGTTTCTGCCAACGCATGACGACCACTATTGAAAATCCGGTTTAACCCATAGTCAGCAACAAAATTTCCATAATCGTAACGTTTTTCTCCATTTGCATCCAAGATAAGATTACCTGTTTGAGGATCTCTTAAGTATACAGGATAAATTGGCGCAATACCTCTACTGAAATAGAAAGGGTTATTGATACCATCACCACTAGATGCGTTATTATCTGTATGAGAACCCGCAGATAAATTCATTCCGGTTTTCAACCAACTCTTGATTTGAGAGTTTAAGTTTAAACGACCCAAAAACCTTTCTTTGGAAGATCTGTATGACCAACCATTATCCTTCAAATAGTTCGCTGAAGCAAAGAAATCGGTATTATTTGAAGAACCTGAATAATTTACATTATACTCCGTTCTTTTCCCGTTCCTAGTGGATTCCTCTTCCCAAGTTTTGTAATCAGAATATTTGAATTTAGCATTAGGGTTGAATATACCATCTACACTCACCAATTCATTATTAGGAATATCATAAGCATTGTAATTTCCTAAAAATTGAACGATATCTTGGTAGGCTTTTCCATTATACACCTGGTTTCCAGCTGCATTTCTTGGCAAAAGACCAGAACCAATCTGACGAGCAATATCCACAGGAAGTTTTGCCTCGCCATAGATCATGTTATTGGTGTAAGCTTGCCACATCAACTCATAATACTCCCCTGCAGAAACGGTATTGTAATTAGGTACACCATTTTGGTTATAACCAAATTGGGCAGAAGCTTGCAAAGTAGGACTTCCTGCTTTACCTTTTCTAGTGGTAACCATAATTACACCATTTGCACCACGAGATCCGTACATGGCGATGGTGGCTGCATCTTTCAACACGGTAATAGATTCTACATCAGATGGGTTGATATTGGACATTCCGCCATCGTAAGGAACTCCATCCACTACGATAAGTGCGCCTGATCCTGCTGAGTAGGAACCAATACCACGGATTCTGATGGTTGGAGATGATCCTGGAGCACCACCTGGTGCACTTGTTTGGATACCTGGTCCAGCACCTTGCAAAGCAACTAATGGGTTCGAAAGAGGTCTTTTATCCAATTCTTTCTCACCAATTTGAGTTGCAGAACCTGTAAAGTCTGATTTTTTCACCGTACCATAGGCAACAACGATTACCTCGTCCAATGAAGTTTCATCTTCTGCCAATACGACATTTACAACAGAGCGATTGTTGATTTGAACTGTTTGCGAAGTGAAACCAACGTTAGTGATGGTTAGTGATCCATTCGCAGGCGCAGAAATACTGTAATTTCCGGCACCATCCGTCTGTGTGGAGATGGAAGTCCCGACAACTTTAACAGTTGCCCCTGGCAAGTTTTCTCCTGTGGTTTGTGAAGAAACTCGACCAGTCACCTGACGATTCTGCGCATGAGCAACACCTATAAATAGGGCACACAGCAGAATAAAACTGAGTAAATTTTGTTTCATAAATAATTGTTTGAGTTTGTTAAATAATTGCTTTTTTGGTTAGTTCCGGCTGGTTAGACCTGAACTATCATAATTAGCATAATTTCCACAATTCAAACATATAATATTTTTTTAACAAAAGCTTAACACTTCATTGTAACTTTTAATATTTTCTCACTTTTTTATTAAAAACTTAGTTTTAATTGGGTTTCTTTATTAATTTCTTTAAAATTTTGACAGTATATTGATAAAAAAATTATTCAAACTCTTTCTAATTGTAAAATAATTGGCTTAATTGAATAATATTCATTCAAAATTTTAGAGAACTATGAAACCCAAACCAAAAAAATAACCTCGATTCCTCGAGGTTATTCCAATCGGTGTTAAAACAACTTATTTCAATCGATTCTCGATAAGGCTTAAATAATTATAATCATCAAATGAAAAAGCTCCCGACTTTTTCATGTTCAATTCGAATAAAAATTTTGATTTTTTCAAGAGATACTGATCATCAGACATCAAACCATCATACATTAATAGCTGCGCAAGGGGTCTAATCTGTTCGATCTCCAAGCCAGCAACAAAATCCGTTAAGGATTTAAGGTCATTTTCTATAAAAAATGCCCTATCCTTATTAAAAAAATGCAAATATCCTTCTTGGTTGAACTCATCTGTCGTTAAGATTTGCAATTGCTCATTCTTTTCTACCAATAAGCGTAAAAATTTACCCATCTCATTGATCCAATTCAGGATCGTATCCTTTTCATATCGTATTCCCATAATTATCTAATTTGTCCATCTCCATTAATAAACCATTTTTCACATACTAGTTTTTCCAGTGCAAATGGTCCCCTAGCATGCAGCTTCTGCGTAGAAATGCCAATTTCTGCCCCTAAACCGAACACTCCTCCATCGGTAAATCTCGTGGAAGCGTTGGCATATACTGCTGCTGCATCGACCATCTTCATAAATGTCGCAATATTTTTGGGATTTTGGGAGACAATGCATTCCGAATGCTTGGAAGAATAATGTGCAATATGGTCTAATGCCTCTTCAAGCCCATTCACTACTTTCATGGAACAGATCAGATCAAGAAATTCTCGACCAAAATCGTCTTCCGTGGCTCTTCCTAGGTGCTGGTAGGCAAAGGATTGCCAAACTGGATAGGATATTTCATCTGCCAGTACTTCGACCTTCGCGCTTTCAAATTTTGGAACCAAGCGTTCCAGTAAGCCATTCAAGACGAGCGCATCGACTAAAATGGTATCCAGGGCATTGCATACGGAAGGCCTTGAGATTTTGGCATTGGCAATGATATTGGCAGCCATGTTCAGATCAGCTGTTTTATCCACGTAGGTATGGCATACGCCTGCTCCGGTTTCAATCACAGGGACCTTAGCATGCTCCCTTACATAATTGATAAGACTTTGCGACCCTCTTGGGATAATCAGATCGACATAGAAACGAGCATGCAACAGCTCATCCACATGTTCTCGCTCTACGGGAAGCAATTGAACAAGATGGGGATTACAACCAACAGAGACCAGAACCTCCTTAAGGATTTCAACCAAACAGGAATTACTGTACCAAGCATCTGAGCCTCCTCGCAATAAACAGACATTCGCAGACCTCAAACAAAGACTGGCCACATCAATGGTCACATTTGGCCTGGACTCATAGATGACCGCGATGACCCCAAGGGCAACTGTTTCTTTACGGATCAACAATCCATTCGGAAGCTCCCTTTCCAAGAGCAGCTGACCTGTTGGATCCTCCAATTCCGACACTTCCAAAACGCTACTTGCCATCTGTTCTATTCTGGCCTCATCCAATAATAACCTATCGCGCTTTGGATCTTTATCATCCAATTTTACCAAGTCCTTCTGATTTTCCTGGATGATCCGCTGCTTGTTTATTAAAAGACTTGAAGCAATTTTTTTCAAAACCTCTTGTCTATCGGCATTTGACATGCTGGCCATGGTGCATTTAGCTTGCCTAGCCTGTTCCAGTTCCGCTTGTATTCCTACTTTATCTTCTTTTTCTAAGTTTTTCATCTTTCTTCTTTTTGACATAAACTTTTGCTGCCTATAACAGGACGATATCGTCTGCATGAGCAATTTCCAGATTCCGAAGTCCCTCCCTTGATTTCAATCCATGCATCAGGCTAACAGAATCAATTCTGGATTTTCCGACCGCATGTACCACCTGCTGTTCATCCATAATCTGAAAAACTTCCCCTACTACAAAATCCTGAACAACCTTCTTAATCCCAACAGCCAATAAACTTTTCCTTTTCAGGATCGCTTCAATAGCGCCATCATCTACCTGAATCAAACCCGAAATCAAACTCCCACTTGCCAACCATTTTTTCTTGGAGGATAATTGTTTTTTCTGGGGCAAGCATACTGTACCGTTTTCGCCTCGAACGGCCTTAAGCAGCCCATTCTCCGATTCCATGGAAAAAATAACCACTTCAATTCCCATCTGCGTAGCCATTCGGGAAAAGTTCAGTTTGGATACCATACCACCCAAACCGACATCAGAAACTCCCTTGCTCGGCAGAGCCAAAATCGAACGATCAATCTTATCAATCTGCGGGATAACCTCTCCCCTTTCATTCAGAACCCCTGGTACGGAAGTGCTGAAAAGCAGTTTCTCTGCCCCAAATCCTACTGCGATAAGGGTAGCCAATTCATCATTGTCGGAGAATTTCAATTCCTTATTGCTCACCACATCGTTTTCGTTGGCGATGGGGATGACATTGTTTTTCCATAGGGTTTCGTAGGTACTTTTCAATTGCAGGAATTGACTGCGATTGGAAAAATGATGTCTTTCGCATAGACTCTGTGCCAAAGCTATTTTATAAGGACGAAAAAAGGAGGCATAGGTCATGACCAATAAGGGGTTTCCAATGGCTGCTGCGGCTTTCCGCTGCGACAAAGCGCCGGTATATTTCGGAATAAATCGTTTGCCGGCAGCAACCGCACCCGAAGAAACTAAAACAATATTATAGGTTGATTGAAGTTGCGCACATTGTCGGGCAATCTCCAACACGATCCGATCATCCACCTCACCTTGATTGGTAATGGAAGCCGAACCAAATTTTATGACTAAAATTGGCTTTTTCATGAATAAAATTTAGGGTTGATTTTTAGAAAAGCATAGCTTAACCAGCAGATTGCTGCTTATAGGTTCTCCAGAGATTGATAAAAACAATACAAGAGAGCAGCAGCGAGCTGGGGACAAGAAAATCAGAAAATGAAAAACCTTCACCTCCTTTATACTGGGCGTATAATTGGAAGCCTGATAGCAGCAGCAGAAATACGGCTAACCCTAAGCAAATCAGGATGAAGGATTTGTTCATAAAAACTAATTTAACGAGAAAAATCCTTAAAAACAAAAAAACAGACCCTGAGGTCTGTTTAAATATCTTTTGGATTCCGCTCTTCGGGAATATGATTAAGCCAATACCAATTCCACCGGGCAATGGTCGGAATGAACCGCAGATGGAAGGATTCTAGAAGAAACGATATTATCTTTTAGGCCATTGGAGACCATATTGTAATCGATGCGCCAGCCCAGGTTTTTACCTCTGGCTCCCGCACGATAAGACCACCAGGTATAGTGATGCGGATCAGGATTCAGGTGCCTGAAGGAATCTATATATCCCGAATTGATAAAGTTTTCCATCCATTCCCTTTCGGCAGGAAGGAAGCCCGAACTATTGGCATTGGATTTTGGATTGTGAATATCGATGGCGCGGTGACAGATATTAAAATCACCACAAACCACCAAGTTTGGTTTCTCTTTCAATAGATCGTTCGAATACATCTGAAAATCATCCAGGAATTTATATTTAAAATCCTGTCTTACATCTCCAGTAGTCCCTGATGGGAAATAAACACTCATCACGGATGCTTTATCAAAATCGGCACGGATCACTCTTCCCTCAAAATCATAATCTTCATGTCCACAGCCATATTCAATATGCTTAGGCGTTATTTTGGTGAAAATGGCCGTTCCACTATAGCCTTTTTTCTGCGCTGGATACCAGTAATGTTCATAGCCCATTTCCTCCAATAATACGACCTCTGGAACCTGATCAGGGCTTGCTTTGATCTCCTGTATACAGATGACATCAGGATTTTCGAGTTTTAACCATTCCAACCAGCCTTTTTTAAGCGCTGCGCGGATACCGTTTACATTATAGGTTAATATCTTCATTTTACGGAAGTTTATATCTCTATTTTAAGGAAGTTTATAAGGTCCTTTGGAGCCGAATAATTTTCTGAACAAGCCTTTTTTAGGTGGCAATCCCAGTAATTCGCGCTCTAGATCCTGAGCTTCTCTTTTGTTCAGCACGCGCATTGCAAAACGAACATCATCCAAAGGACGATCATTACTATCGGTTTTAACGATAGCCACCTTGTCGACCATATCTACACCACGCAATAATTCACCAAAAACAGTATAGTTTCCATCCAGATGTGGCGTACCACCAATGGTGGAATAGGTCTGGCGTTGTAAAGGCGTAAGTTTTACCCCCTTTAATCTAAATTTTTCCAAGGAGTCCAAGGCTGTTTGTGAAAATACGCGTCCCTGAACCAGATAAAACTGAGATGCTGCGGATTCTTTGGCTGGATTGTTATCCCTCGCCGCACCAATGGTTCCTTTTTTATGGATCAATTCTGGTTGGATTTCTGCAGGGATCTTATAATCTGGTCCACCTTCGCCCAGTTTTTGTCTGCTGGCTGCGTAACGGGAATCCGGATCTCCACCTTGAATCATGAAGTTGTTGATCACCCTGTGAAACATGAGAGAATCATAATATCCCTCCCTAACCAATTTCACAAAATTGTCCCGATGTTTTCGGGTCTCATTATAGAGTTTTAAAAGCGCATCGCCTTTATTGGTCTTGATTTCCACATAATAAAATTGAGGCGTTTGTGCCTGCGCAAAGGAAATCCCTAAGAATAATGCGCATAAAAACAGTAATCTCTTCATATATTTTTTGGATAATATTTTGCTTTTCTTTTGTTAGATAATGTTTTGTTCTTCAAAATAGTCGATAACCAAGGATTTGATGATCATCTCTTGTTCCATGAGGGTATAATTTGGAATGGGTTTTATCAATTTCCAATGCGGCCAACCTTGTTCATCTGATCCTTCCAGTTCATAAAATCCCAAACTACTGAACAAACGGCAATTGGCGATATGCATCAATTCCTCTTTTTCTCTTTTTGAAAAGGCTTGAGGTCCCTTTCCCAATTCCTGCACCCCGATCAAAAAAAGCATGATCTTGATATCTGGCGTATCCATTTCAAATCGATCAGCAATGACTTGCTGAAGGTGTTTCCATTTGGTATTTATTTCTGCTGCTTGCATTTGAAATCATTTTGTAAATAGTCTTTTGCTGATGTCAATTCGCTTTTAGACCTTTTGCTGATGTTAATTCGCTTATAGACCTTTAGCTAATGTTAAATCGAATTATCGCCATTCAGCAACCAGCTGTTGGCAACGTTTTTCGATCAGGTCAAAAACCGGCTTGAACATATTGGAATCATAATAGGGATCCGGAACGATGTCATTATCCAAAAATAGAGTGACTTTATCTCTATGCTCCTGGTTTTCAGTCTGGGCAATAACATCTTTATAGTTCTGTCTGTCCATCACTAAAATACGGTCATAGGCTTCGAATAGATCAGGGATGAAGAACTGCGCACGTTGCATGGAAATATCGATGCCATGGTCTTTTGCAACCTGTACCGATCTTTTATCGGGGGCATGTCCAATATGCCAATCACCTGTACCAGCAGAATCAATTTCCCAATCCAAGCCCGCCTCTTTTACCTTATGTTCTAAAATCCCATGTGCCAATGGAGAACGACAAATATTGCCCAGGCACACCATTAAAATTCTCATGGTTTCAAAGATAGTAAATTAGATGATAGATGTTAGATGATAGATTATAGATATTAGATGTTAGATATTAGATATTAGCTGTTATAAAAAAACCGTCATTGCGAGGAACGAAGCAATCTTTACACTAATCGAAAGATTGCTTCGTTCCTCGCAATGACGGAATCTCGTTCCTCGCAATGACGGGAAAGGTCTATCGTCTATTATCTATCGCCTATAATCTAACGCCTATAATCTATTCCTAATATTTCAAAGGAACATTAAATTCAACAGAGCTTCCTCGTTCAGGAACTCCTTTTATCCTTACGATATTTCGCTGTGTACTACCTAATGCAGATTCCACATCATCCACATTATTTACGGCTTTTCCGTTAATATGGGTGATAACCAATCCTCTTTCCACACCGAAGTATTCGAAGATACCTCCGCTATGTACTTGAGAAACAACTACACCGGAATTAATACCCAATTCTTTCTTAACTTGTGCATTTGCAGGGACAAAGCTAGCTCCCAACTTGTTGAAGATTTCAGTTGCTGATGCACTAGACTCTTCATCCTGTGATTTAGACTTATTTGCCTCTTCGCCTTTTAAAGTAATCGTAACATCTTTTTCTTTACCATCACGCTTGTAGGTCAATTTAACTTTATCGCCTGGACGCAATCTTGCTACATGCTCTTGTAGATCTGGAGATCCATAGATGGTTTTTCCTTCAACTTTGGTCAAAATATCACCAGATTTGATGCCTGCAGCTTCCGCCGCTCCACCTTTCACCACATCGCTTACATAAAGCCCATTCAGATCATCAATTCCGTACTGCTTTCTCACATCAGCATTCATCTCACTGAATGTTACCCCAATATATCCACGCTTAACACTTCCGAATTCTTTGAAGTCATCTACGATCTTCTTGGTTAGATTGATTGGGATAGCAAATCCATATCCTGCATAAGTTCCTGTTGGCGAAGCAATCGCTGAATTGATACCGATCAATTCACCGCGCGCATTGACCAATGCACCGCCACTATTACCTTTATTGATAACCGCATCTGTCTGTAAAAAGGATTCTACTGCAGTATTGATAATCTGCTCTTGTTGTCCTTGTCCATATCGACGCTGTGGTTGCTGCGATTCTCCCAAAATACCGATCTGACGACCTTTTGCTGAAATGATACCAGCAGTTACTGTAGATTGTAATCCAAGCGGATACCCTACTGCTAACACCCATTCTCCGATCTGTACATTATCTGAATTACCCAATTTAACCATTGGTAATCCTGTTGCATTAACCTTGATCAAAGCCAAATCAAAATTCGGATCACGACCGATTACTTTGGCCTCATAGGATCTTTTATCCGTTAATACCACTTCAATTTTATCTGCTTCTTCTACCACGTGGTTATTTGTCACGATATATCCATCAGGAGAGATGATCACGCCAGAACCTGAGGCTGTCATCGGGCGACCCTGGCCACGTCTTTGCTGAGGAACTCCGAAGAATTCTTCAAACATATCGAATGGCGAACCACCGCCACCTCCTGAGTTACGGCTTGATACCGTTACTTGAATATGCACTACGCCAGGCGATACAGCAGCTGCTGCCTGGGTAAAATCTGGATTTCCAGTTGAGGACATGATTTCCTCCCCCGGATTATTTGCGTAATATACTTTCTGACGCTCTTCGAACGTCATGCCGTCCATTTGTTTCTTTTCAAGAAGCTTGAAACCCCCTACAGCTACAGCTCCTCCAACAATGGCCGCCAATAATGTTGCTCCTATCTTTTTCATATACTATTGTTGATTTATCTATTTTTGTTATAATTTCATTTTCGTTAAGTCAAATGTAATACCATTACAATTCTCTTAATTGGTTTTGTCAGTTAAAAAATGTTAATGGAAGCAATGTATGTCAACCATTTAACATGATTTAACAAAAACTGGGTTTATTGTAACAAGAATATTAAATTTACAGCACATTTTCAACCTTATGGCACAACAAATTTCATTTTATAAATACCAAGGTGCTGGCAACGATTTCATCTTAATCGACAACAGAAACTTAATTTTCGATGCTAAAAACCAAGATTTGATCGAAAAACTTTGCGATCGACGTTTTGGAATCGGCGGAGATGGTCTTATGCTGCTTCAAAACACAAATAATTATGATTTCCAAATGCTTTACTTCAATGCAGACGGAAAAGAAGGGAGTATGTGTGGCAATGGAGGACGTTGTTTGGTAGCCTTTGCCAGAGATCTGGGAGTTGCGGGATCTAATACTGTCTTTTTGGCAGTAGATGGAAAACATGATGCCAGTATTGACGGTAATCAGGTGAATTTGGGAATGATTGATGTCCATGACCATCATAAGGATGGTGAAGCTTTTGTGATGAATACCGGTTCTCCACATTATGTTCAGTTTACCGAAAACCTACAAGAGAAGAATGTTTTTCAAGAAGGGTATGCCATCAGAAACAATGAAACCTACAAAACTGAAGGCATCAATGTTAATTTTATTGAAAAAGAAGAAAACGGTTATTTTGTCCGCACATTTGAGCGTGGTGTAGAAGATGAAACCTATGCTTGTGGTACAGGTGCTGTTGCTTCAGCCATGTCGGTTGCCCTTCAATCTGGGGAAGATGGCGATTTTAACATCCCTATCCGTGTTTTAGGAGGACAATTATACATCTCCTTCCACAAAGAAGGCAATAGCTTCAGTCAGGTTTATTTATCTGGGCCAGCGGAACAAGTCTTTCAGGGAAAAATAGATATTTCACAATAATTTAATCTGCTATTTGGAGGCGAAAAAGCGCGAATAACTGTATATTAGTAGCTTTTTCGAGAAGGAACGATCCATCATGCAGCAGACAGACACTTCTTTACCCTATCGCTTGGTTTATTCTTTGGGAAAACACCCTTACCTGGGCTACCTCATCGAACCACATATCGTGTATCTAAATCAAAATGGATCTTATTCCTTATCCTATAAACGGGTTTTTAGTAACACGGTGGATGAATATGCCAAGGCAATAGATGAAGTGGATGCAAAATTGATCCAACTCTGCGATGAAATGGAGCAGACCCAGATCATCAAAAGATTTCATAAAAAAGCCATCCGTCCAATCACCTATTTCAGCAAGATTTTCGACCAGCAGATCTATGATTCCATTCGCCCGAAGATTGAAAAGGGATTGTTGGCCATCCTTAAAATAATTGGTGATAAACCGTTATTTTTAATGAGCAAAGATGGGTATCCGGCCGAACAAGAACTTAAATTAGCTGAAAAACCAACATCCATCCTCTTTCATTTTAGAAGAAATGAAACAGAGACTCGCTATTTTCCAACTTTAAAATATGATGGTTTCCGAATGGAATTCATGTTCAAGAACGCCGAAGTCATTGTCAATCAACAGGCTTGGTTATTATTGGACAACACCTTATATCATTTTGATGAAGAGCTAGAAGGCAAAAAACTAACGCCATTTTTAAATAAACGCTTTATTTCCATCCCTAGGAATACCGAAAGAAGGTATTTCGAAACATTTGTCACTTCCCTGATCGAGAAGCATCATGTTTATGCCGAAGGGTTTGATATTATCGTGTATAAGGAAAACGCGAAACCCCAATTAAGGATCATACATTCGCCAGAACAGGAAACCCAACTCCAATTAAACTTCCAATATGGCGATTTTACTTTCCCCGCAGGGGGTCAGCATGCTGTAACCGTAAAATATGTCTATAACCGGGAACTGGATAAACACCAATTTTATCGTATCAAAAGATCCATGGCATGGGAGGAAAACCGATCGAAATATCTTTCAGATTTGGGATTAGAAAAGGTAGACCCTCTATTTGGTACTTATGCTACCAGCAGCAATGCCCTAGGTATACGGATGTCGGCCATTGAATGGGTCAATGAACATTTGACCGAACTCCAGGAAAAAGGATTTGAGGTTATTCAATCAGAAAGTGACAAGCGGTTCTTGATCGGGAAAACTAGTATCAGCATTGAAATTGAGGAAAAGAATGACTGGTTTGATATTAAAGCGGTTGTCCGATTTGGGGATTATGAAATCCCTTTCATGCAACTGCGGCAACATATCCTCCAAAAAATCCAGGAATTTGAGTTGCCAAATGGCGAAATAGCAATCATTCCGCAGGAATGGTTCTCCCAATACGAACATCTCTTCCAGTTTTCTGCTCATAAGGAAGAATTGCGATTGAACAAAACGCATATTGGTCTTTTGAATGAGATTAGTGAGCATACGCAGGTAAGTCTTCAGCGGAAGCTCAATAAACTCGGTGAATTTGATGAAATTGTTGATCAGGCTGCACCAGCATATTTTAAAGGAGAATTGAGGCCATACCAGAAGGCTGGTTATAATTGGTTTCATTTCTTGGATGAATACCGTTTTGGTGGTTTGTTGGCAGATGATATGGGCTTGGGAAAAACGGTGCAGACCCTAGCGATGTTGCAGAAGCAGAAAGAAGCCAATGTGGGTACCGACCTTCCTAAAACATCCCTCTTGATTGTTCCTACCTCATTGATTTTCAATTGGCAAAAGGAAGCGGAGAAATTTGTTCCCAAACTGAGGGTATTGTTACATACCGGAGGGACTCGGAGTCGAGATAGCTTTGCATTTTCACATTTTGATCTTGTGATAAGTACCTATGGCATTGCGCGGATCGATGAGGAACTTTTTAGCAATTATTATTTCAACTACATCATCCTGGATGAAAGTCAAAACATAAAAAACCCAAGGTCTAAGTCTTTTACTGCGATCAAGCATTTTAAAGGCCGAAATAAATTGGCACTGAGTGGAACACCGATCGAGAATTCGGTAGCAGATATCTGGTCTCAGATGCATTTCGTCAATCCAGGTCTATTGGGAAGCTTTTCCTATTTTCAGAATGAATTCGTGCTGGCGATTGAGAAAAAGAAGGATGAGGCCAAAGCGAAAAAATTGCAGGCTATTATCAAGCCTTTTGTTTTGAGGAGGACCAAAGCGCAGGTAGCAACGGAATTGCCCCCAAAATCCGAACAGATCTTTTATTGCAGTATGACCGAGGAACAACAGGAATACTATGAAACGGTAAAATCGGAATATAGAAATGCGTTATTGGATGGGGCGTTTTCGGGAAAAGCTTCACAGATCGCGTTGTTGCAGGGCTTGACCAAATTAAGGCAATTAGCAAACCATCCACTGATGATCGATGCGAATTATAAAGATGGTTCCGGAAAATTTGATGCCGCTATTGAAACCATGGAATCCATTCTGAAGGAAGGTAATAAGGTGTTGATATTTTCACAGTTTGTGAAGCATCTTCAGATTTTCAGGGATTATTTTGATAGGAATAAGATAAAATATGCTTATTTGGATGGGGGGACGAGTGATCGAAATGAGGCGGTTCGGAAATTTAAAGAGCAGGATGATGTTCAGGTTTTCTTGATTTCCATTAAAGCTGGTGGAACGGGGTTGAATTTAACGGAGGCGGATTATGTGTTTATTTTAGATCCATGGTGGAATCCAGCTGTAGAACAGCAGGCTATTGATCGTAGCCATAGGATCGGCCAGAAAAAGAATGTGTTTATTTATAAATTTATAGCGAAGGATAGTATTGAGGAAAAGATACTGGCTTTGCAGGGCATGAAGAAATATTTAGCGACCTCGTTGATAAATACGGAGGAATCTTTTGTGAAATCCCTTACAAAAGAGGATATCAATGAGTTGTTTAGATAGGCTTTGCACAACCGCGTCATTGCGAGGAACGAAGCAATCTTTCTACTAAACGAAAGATTGCTTCGTCGTACCTCCTCGCAATGACGCAGAATCCTTATCTCCCCAATAACCCTACAGCCTTCCTGAAATTCTCCGCGCTCACCTTCACATCATTCATATTGTTTTTCCAGTTATACTCATACTCCGCAGAAATCATCCCCTTAAAACCCTGTCTCTTCAATTCAGCTTGGACAGCCTCCATACCCAGCTTTCCCGTTCCCCAATGCACATCATGCGCTTTCTTACTCCCAAACTCATTCAAATCCTTAAAATGCAGATGAAAAATCTTCCCTTCCAACTTCTTCAAAGACGCTATCGGATCCAAACCCGACCGCATCCAATGCCCCACATCTGCAGCCGCACCAATTCTTGCACTCTTACCCTCAATAGCTTTCAGAATCACATCCGGATTCCAATAATGCGAAGGCTCCGGATGATTATGGATCGCCAGCTTAATATCATACTTATCACAAAGCTTCGACAAAAAATCCAATTGCTTTTCCCCAGGCTCGCTATTGAGGATCAAGCTGAATCCTTGGGGGGGAATACTAAAAATTTCTTAGTTTAGCATCTTTAAAACAGTTATCCCTTGCAAGAAGCCGAACGTAAATTACTATCCTTGTTGATGCC
>NZ_JAYLLN010000034.1:0-43193 GCF_037126265.1 Sphingobacterium tenebrionis | reverse complement strand
AAAAACACACTTTCAGAAATCCTTTAAACAAAAATGACCGAGTAAGGTAAATCCTGTACTCAGTCATTTCTTTAAATCTCATTAAAAAGTTGAGACTTTTTCAGTGCCCTCAACGAAAGTTAGGGCTTTTTTTTTGTCCGGGTGGCAGATTCGAACCGTGGTTCGATCCGTAGGAGCTTGAGGGATTGAGTTTGGGGCTGTGGGGCTGAAGCAATCCTGCCACCCCGACAAAATAAGAAGCTCGACTCTGTCGGGCTTTTTTTATTGTTTTAATGTAAATTTGCAGTGGAAGGATTAAGTATCTTAGAAAAGCTAATAGGAACATGACCAAGCGAATGTTTAAAGATTTGATTGATGCATGATTGTTATTGCGGATAGTAATATCATTTTCAGTGCGTTGATAACTCCTAATGGCATAGTCTCACAAATCTTAAAATCAAAAGGCAAGTTACAGTTTTTTGCACCCAGTTATCTGTTTGATGAAGTGAACAGACATTTGGCTAAAATAGAAGAATTTTCTCCATTTATAAAAGTCAGCTAAAGGCTGAAATAAAAGCTTTTAAGAAGCTATCACGATAATAGAAACCAAAGACATTCCCAAAAAATATTATCTCGAAGCCTATTAAGGTAATAAATGCGATAAAATCATTAGATAAACCCAAAATAAAACTCAATAGTGATGATTTAGCTTTATGTTAAATTAAGGTGGTTAAAAGCCATCAGCAACGACAAAACATCCGACTGCAACAACTTTTTAAATAGTAGAAAATTGCAACAATAATCTGGTTCTGTCTTTTGCTAATGGCTTTTATTGAAGTTTTATCTTCGTTAATTGCTGAATAGAATATTGTTGATATTTACTGCATACCATTTACTATCGGTTCCTTTTATACAGATGCCATAACTTTCCGGAAATTCTGTTTCTAAAAGATAAATGGTAAGTACCCAGTTTTTAAGATTTAATTGACTTGGTATTATTTCGCCAGGTAAGCCCAACACATCAGTAGTAAATACAGTTCCACCATCTCCCATTATTACTTCTTTCGTGTTGTTGTCTATGAAAGAAAAGTAAAATGATGTCACTCCTTGACTTTTACCATTGGAAATTTCTTGATATTCTGTTTCTTGAAATGTTTTACCAACACCTTCTATCTTACCAAGTTCAATTACATCACCATTGTCGACTTTTCCATATACAACAACATCGATATTTTCATAAGGAAGTGATTTTGTCGCCAAATTTGCGATTTTAAATTTTATAAATCCATCTTTTGCCGCAGGTTCTTCGCTATTTTCGGATTGGCTTATTATGCTTATTGGCTGTCCCTCCTCTGGTTGAAACAATGTCCATTTTTCCGGGTTACCAGCTACCACATTAACTGTTTTTTCGGCCAAAACTTCACCGGTACTTTTATCATAAAATTCAAAAGTTCTTTCGCCTTCAGGAGCAGCGATCATTCCATCTTGCCTCCAGACAACTGAATTACCATTTTTTGTGCGAACTGCTAAAGAGGATTTAGTATTCTGGGTGTCAAAATATACCTCCCCAAAAATAGTAAACTCCTGTTCAACCTCTATTTTTTTACAACTACTAATGCTAATAAATACCAATAACATTACCGCCATCCATTTTAACATATCTTTTTTCATAATTATTTCAGTTTAAAATTTATAAGTAAAGGATAAAGAGAAATTTCTTCCAGTTTTTGACCGGTAAGTAACCCTATCACCATTATTCGGCTCATAGGCTGTAGTATTGCCACTTTTAAGTTTCATAGGAGAACCCATCGCATTACCAGATCCAATTATATTCCGACTTTGGATAATCCGAACTCACATTCGGAGCCCAATGCTGTAGCCCCGTCGGTGTTAACTCGTTTAAAGTTTGCCAATGCTGATCTCCGTAATTTTTCCATTGTGAGGAATAGTGAGATTAACAATGCTTTATTGAATACGGCAGATAGTGCTTTTTCATTTTCTACCGATGAGGCTGTTCTTAAAAAGTCTCTGGAGATCATCAGTCTTCCAAGGGTGGATGTTATTGTGAACCAGTTTTCGGGCCTTAATGAAGCTGGAGCTGGGACAGGATTTACGTTAGAAAATGCAAAGTATAAAGCCGCCTTAGTGAAATTTGATGAAGAGGTTGGAAAGATGTTGACTGCTATAATGGGAAGAAGCAATTATGCAAATGAAGAATGGTTAATCATTCTATCATCCTCTTTTGGAGGGTCTAAAACCGGACAAATAGGGTTGTTTGATAAGGATGCTGTGGAAACATTCAATGTATACTCCAATAGTAAATTCAAATCGAGCGAGTTTAAGGGTGGTTATTCCGCATATTTAAATGTTAATGGTTATTTTCCTGGAGTTTATACCTTCAATAATGTAGCGGATCAGAAGCCAAGAACCATAGAGAATCTAGGGGTGAATGCGACGACCAAAATGGGGCCAGAAAGTGAAATATTTAATGCCTCTAATTATGGCGGATTGACCGTGGATTTTAGGGTGAAACTGTATCCGGATAACTTCTGGGAAGAATATTCCCAATCTGGAGGAGATACACTTTTTTATAATAACATTGTTGGTAAAGATGAATCTTTTGACACCGCTACGAAAGGTTGGAGTATCTTGACAAGTAGGACCAATGTTTACCTGAAAATGGATTATGGAACTGCTTCTGCATCTTCACCATCTTATTTATTAGAAAGAGGTAAAATGGGAGAGTGGGCACATTATACATTAAGTATCGAAAATGGATCCCAAAGGGGGACTATCACCTATAAATGGTATTTAAATGGGGTACAGTCAAATCCTTTAAACCAAACTTTATATGGTCCAACATTAGAAACTATTGCCTCCGATGCCTCTTTAAGAGTTGGATTTAACCAACAATCTACTTCGTATAGATCCTTTTTAAATGCAGACGTTAGTAATTTACGGATATGGAAAAAAGTATTAAGTGCTGATGAGATTAAGGCTATTTCCTGTTTAAAAGAAATCCCAGAAAGTTTTTCATCCTATGAAAGCTTATTGGCAGATTATAATCAGTTATTCGAAAAAGGTAGTAATGGCCCTGTTTGGAAAAGTTCAACCAAACAAGCTGTCGCTGATCTGAATATTAGTGGTAGAAATCCCTACTTTAACTTTTCAGGGATTTCAACAGTTTGTGACCCATTAGATTATTTGAGCACTTACGATGTGCTTCCGCAAGTTTTCTACTGGATGAACCTGAGCACTCAATTGGACTGGAATTTAAATGGTAGACTGTTTTTGAACAAGTTTGAAAGCGAATTTTTGTAAGATGAAAAGATTTATATATGTATTATTAGGCATCAGTTTATTACAATTTTCTTGTAAACAGGATGAACTATTTGTTCCTGTGGATGAGAATGGTAATCCAGTAGAACAGATAGGTATTGTTAAGAAGTTATCAGGATTGACCGTTAAAGGCGATTATGATCTTAAGATTAATGTAGCTTGGCCTACTGATTTAGACCAACAAATAAAAGAAATTTTAATTTCTTTTATGGATGAAGGTGAGAAAAAGGAATTTACTGTGTCTGATTTTTCAAAACCTTATATTTTTGAAGTTTCCAAATTTCAAGAATACACTATCTCGTTTTATGCGGTTAATGCTTCTGGCATCTCATCGAATGCTTTGGTAACACAGGTTACTCCAAAAAAATCTTATAATGAAGATTTATTGGATAATATAACAGCAAAAGTAGGTCCTAATATTGTTCAAACTACTATTCCAAATTTGCTGTCCAAAACTTTAGAATTAAATTATTCGTATCAGGATTTGGAAAACAAAACTGTAACAGGTAAACTTACAATTGACGAAGTGAATGAGAGATTCCTGATCAAAGGCCTGAATGCAGATGATCCAAAAGTAAAGTTCAGTATAGTATCTGCTGATGGAACGGATGAAAAGACGTTGACCATTAATACAAAGCCTATCCTATTTGAATCTGCTGAAAGCAAACAAGGATGGACAATTTACGCCAACGCGGCCAATACCTCTACCTCGGCAGGGAAATTGGATTTAGCATTTGATGGGAAAGTTTTTGAAAAAACATCTGCAAACTATGGTTTTATATCGGCTAGTTACCCAAAATCCACTAGCACCAGGGAAATTTATATGACATTCACCAAAACACGAATGGAGCCAACTGATTCGCGATATGTAAATGAAGAACTTAAATCCCCTGCAGGTCCTTACGATAATATTATCCCTCTAAATCTTCACATCTATTTAATAGGTGGTAACAATGTGGGGGCATCTGAGGTCTTTCTTGACCCATTAAATACAGTTCAGGTTTTTGGTATTAAGAATAATGGGGAAATGGTTGAGCTAGCTCTTAAAGATATACCTAAAAATGAGATTTTGCCTTTGCTAAATTATAAGGTTAGCATTCCTCTTGAACAGCTTGGAGATTTACAGGTATATAAAGGCTTAAAAGTCCAGTTTAATAATAAGACCACTGCTCAAATGGGCGTTCATGAATTTGTATTGGAAGGTTATATCTATGAATAAGCCATAAAAAGATTCTGTTTAGTTTGTTATATTTATTTATTAAGGACTGTATCAAAAATTGATACAGTCTTTTTTTGTAAGAGGTATAATTTGTATTCGATTTACTCGATTTGTGGTCGATCAGGATTCAATTTTTGTTCGAAGTTTAAGTATGATTTAAGTGAGGTGTAAGTGTGTTGTAAGTGACTTTGCACACTTACATCCTGCTTACAACTTGCTTGTTTAGAACTTACATAAAGAGCAGTGAATAAGGAGTAATAGTAGCCGTTTAATTTTAATTGGATAAAGAAAGATGGTAGAAAAAGTGATTATGGATTTTGCATTAGCTGATGAGCGTATTAGAGCAGTTCTTTTAAATGGCTCCAGAGCTAATCCTCGGGTTAATTCTGATGACCTCCAGGATTATGATTTTTTATTATTAGTAGAGGATTTGGAAAGCTTTTTAATCGATAGAAGCTGGATAAATAAGCTAGGTAGCCTCAGTTTATTCCAATTGCCAGATGAAATGGAACTAGGAAAAGATCTCTTAAGTAGTAAGCCTTCATTTACCTTCTTGATGATGTTTAAGGAAGGATATCGAATAGACCTTACTTTATTTCCTTTGGATAGATTTAACAAGGAGGAACCTTTGGATAGTTTAACGGAAGTATGGTTAGATAAGGATGGGGTTTTTCAGGATGTTCCAGCAGCTTCTGATGTGGATTACCATATTAAAAAACCCACATCCAGGGAATTCCAGGAAGTGGCAAATGAATTCTATTGGTGTAGTACCAATGTGGTAAAGGGATTAAAAAGAGGGGAGATACTATATGCTAAAGATATGTTGGAAACAGTTGTGCGACCCATGTTTTGGCGGATGATAGAATGGCAAAAGGCTTGTGTTTATGATTTCAACATCAACCTTGGAAAATCAGGAAAATTTGCCAAGCGATTTCTTTCTGAAGACGAATATAAAAGGATTTTGGAAACCTATGCCGATGCGGATATTAAACGTAATTGGGAATCCTTGAAATTGATGATGGAATTGTTTCGGAAATATCAGGAAGAAGTTGCACAGCAACTTGGTTTTGAATTCAATAAGCTAGAAGCAGTATATGCTATGGAATATTTTAATACACATAATCATAAATGACCTCATCCTCTTCTAAATCTGCTGTTTTCTTAAACCCTAATCGATTAAGAAGATTGATGGCAGCCTGATTGGAATTAGAAGTCTCTGCCCAGATCCTTTTTAATCTAAGCGTATTTTTACCATATTCGATTGCCAGATTCATTGCCTCCGTCATGAAACCTTTCCCATAAAATTGAGGCAATAGTATACAGCCTAATTCTCCTGCTTCTTTTTCGAATCCTCTATAATATCCACACGTGTCAGCAAGTTTATTTGAATCGTTCAATGCTATTCCCCAATGTACCGATGAGCCTTCAAGGCAATTCTGTTGGATAAGGTTTTGCATGGCTGCAGCTTGTTCAACGGTTGAAGCTTTTTGGCCATCGTAATAAGAGATATCTAGAATATCTAATAAATCGGTGTGCTGAATTTCCCGAAGGGTTATCCTTTTTCCTGGAATAATAGGGAACTCCCTTGAAGGTAATTTGAGCATATTTTTAGAGTTTGATGGTAAAATCCTTTACTATTTTGATAATTCTCTTTATAAATATATGATATTCTAATCAATATATTTGTTTTTATAATGTATGACATATTAGATTAAATCACACCATTTACTAATATTCAACAGGAATAACCATTTATATTTTTAATACAGTCAGATATTTATTAATACAAACAGATTACGGTATATAAAACAATCACCTAAAAAAGAAAGGAGGGATAAACTAAACAGATATACTAAAAAAATAACGAGGAACTGCCATTCCCCGTTATGGAATAATTCGAATTAGCATAATTACACTAAATCGCAAATAAACTAACCAAAAGTAATGAAAATAACCAAATTATGTGTTGCAACATTTGTAATACTATGTGGGAATAATGCCCATGCAACTAATGAAAAAATTAACCTAAATAATCATTCAAGCCATACAACTTTTGAATTGGGTCCAAATATCCAATCAACCATTAAGGGAAAGGTGCTTGATAAGGATGGAAAGGGATTCCCAGGAGTTACCATTACTTCCCTACAATCCAATGAAAGTGTCACCACCAAAGAAGATGGTTCTTTTGAGATTAAGGGTAAGTTGGGAGATGAACTCGTGTTTACCTATGTGGGTTACAAGAGATTACAGGTAAAGGTAGAAGATCCCGATAACATGGAGGTCAAAATGAGCGACGATGTGATGAGCATCGAGGAAACGGTGATCGTCGGTTTCGGAACGCAAAAGAAATCAAGTTTAGTGAGTTCTGTAGCCACGGTTAAAGGATCTGACCTAGCCTTTCCAACCCGTAACCTGACCAATAACCTGGCCGGTCAATTACCAGGTTTGATCGCTATCCAACGTACCGGTGAACCAGGCTATGATAACTCTGAGTTTTGGATCCGAGGTATCAGTTCCTTCTCAGGAGGTACTTCACCTTTGGTATTGGTGGATGGTGTTCCTAGGGCCATGCAGGATATCGAACCGGATGAGATAGAAACCTTCACATTACTAAAAGATGCTGCTGCTACAGCGGTATATGGCGCCGAAGGAGCTAATGGCGTTATTATTATCACTTCAAAACGCGGTCGTCAGCAAAAAACGCAGATTAATTACCGTGGAGAATATAGTGTACTACAGCCTACTAGGCTACCTGAATTCTTAGGTTCTGCTGATTTCATGACGCTTTATAATGAAGCCTTGCGAAATGAAGGCTCTGCAATTATGTTCACTGATGAATTAATTGAAAATTACCGTCGCGGAGAGGATCGAGATCTATATCCAAATACCGATTGGTTGGATCTGATGCTCGACAAAACCACGAACAACATGCGACATACCTTGAATTTCAGAGGAGGGGGTGATATTGCTAGATTCTTTGTTTCTGGTGCTTACTTTTCAGAAAGTGGGATATTTAAAGAGAACAATCTGGCAGAATATAACAATAATATTGGTTTGAAGAGATTCAATCTACGTTCCAATGTGGATCTGAGTGTGACCAAGACCACGACTATTGGTGTTGATCTAAGCGGACAATATCTGATGACCAACTATCCAGGAGTCGGTACAGGACTTATTTTTCAACGAATGACCACTATTCCTTCTTACTTATTCCCGGCTGTCTATTCCGATGGAACCATTGCTGGGCACCCAAGGCCTAGTAATAACCGGATAAACCCATACAATTTATTAATGGAATCGGGGTATGCCAAAGAATGGCGTTCCAGCATACAATCTAATGTTTCCTTAAAACAAGAATTGGATTTTCTGACCAAAGGATTGGTCTTTCAAGGAAACGTAAGCTATGATGCGGTCATGAACTACTATATGAACAGAACCAAAACGCCTAAACAATTCTATGCTACCGGAAGAAATCCGGATGGTTCTTTGATTTACAAGGAAGTAGTAGCAGGGAATCCAGATTTTGGTGAACCGGCAGAAAGCAATACGGGGAGTAAGAATGTTTACCTGGAAATGTCGCTCAGATATAACCGTAATTTCTTGAATCTTCATGATGTTGGTGCCATGCTCTTGACCTATCAGAAAGAATCGCAATTGCATAACGAAGCATTGGCTTTCAGAAAACAAGGCTATGTTGGTCGTTTGACCTATTCTTATGATAACAGGTATGCTATTGAAGGTAATTTTGGTTTTACAGGTAGTGAAACCTTCGCCAAGGATTACCGTTTTGGATTTTTTCCAGCCGTTGGAGTTTCCTGGACTGTGAGCAATGAAAAGTTCATGACCGAAGAGATGAAGGCGGTGGTCAATAACCTAAAATTCAGGGCATCGTATGGACGTACAGGAAATGATAACACTGGTGGTGCAAGATTTCTTTACCGAGGAACCTTTTCAACTGGTGCAGCGGGATATCCATTTGGTATTGGAGGATCTGGTTCTTTGAATGGCTTGCCAGGATTGATCGAAGGGAGATTCGAGGCACCATACCTTTCTTGGGAAATCGAAGATAAAAAGAACTTTGGTATGGAACTCGGGATGTTCAATAACAAATTAACGATGCAGGTGGATTATTTTGATAATATCCGTTCCAATATTTTGCTTCAACGTCGAACCGTTTCCGCAGTGGCAGGATTTCGTCAAAACCCATGGCAGAACTTCGGAAAAGTAGCCAACCATGGTATTGATGGTAGCTTGAACATCAGACAGCCAATTGGAAATGAATTTGTATTGAGTCTACGTGGAAATGTCACCTTCGCAAGAAATAAAATCCTGGAATACGATGAGGTACCTCAATTATACCCTTGGATGAACGAAACAGGGAAAAGCTTAAGGTCATGGAACCTATACGTCGCTGATGGATTGTATAAGCATGAAGATTTCCATATTTCAGAGGTGAATGGTGTAAAAACTTATGAACTGAAAGATGGAATAGTGGAGTCGACCTTAAGTTCTAACATCCGTCCTGGAGATATAAAATATAAGGATTTGAATGGAGATGGCATCATCAATCAATACGATCAAACGCGAGATATTGCTAAACCAGGGGTGCCAGAATTAATTTATGGCTTTGGGATTTCAGGAGAATATAAAGGCATGTATGCCAATGTATTCTTTCAAGGGGCTGGAAATACTTCTACGGTTTTCGGGGCAAATATGGCATCAGGATTCTTCCCTTTTCAATGGGGAGTGGATGAGTCCAACCTCCGTGTAGAGGCTTTGGATAGATGGACAGAAGAAAACCCTTCGGATAACGTGTTTTATCCACGTCTTCATTCTGCGACCTTTGCCAACAATTCTGTACCAAGTACTTGGTGGCTAAGGGATGCTTCCTTTGTCCGGTTGAAAAATGTAGAACTGGGATATAGATTTAATGAATCCTTCCTAAGTAAATACGGCATCAAGGCAGGTAGACTTTATCTGAACGGGAATAATATTTATGTATGGGACAATATTAAAATGTGGGACCCAGAATTGGGCAACGCTAATGAAGGTCTGAATTATCCTATACCTTCTGCCTATACTTTCGGTCTAGAATTTACCTTTTAACTGACTATCATGAAAAATTTCAAAAAAATATACAGCATACTTTTAGTGACAGCCTCCTTAAGCCTAACCCAATGCAGCACCAGTTTTTTGGATGTTTCCGACGAACTTGCAGGTCAATTGACCATGAAGGAAGTTTTTGACAATACAGCATATACCCGGAATTGGCATAGAAATGTATTCACAGGAATACCAAATAGTTCTGGGATGATTTTGGATGCAGCTGCGCTGACCAACCCATGGGCAGGGGCTTCGGATGAACTCAAAATGGCCCAAGGGACGTTAAGAACGCTTAATTCAAGTGGCTTTAATTCTGGGAATGCACCTTTCCATCGTTGGGGATCCTTGTATACCCTCATCCGTCAGGCAAATCTGTTCTTAGAAAATGCCCATGAAATTCCCCGTAGTGGTGATACGGATTATATAGATGCTACAGAATTGGCAAAAATGAAAGCTCAAGTTCGTTTTTTAAGGGCATATTATCATTATTTGTTGTTCGAACAATATGGTCCGATTCCAGTGATCGATAAATCTATAGATCCATCTGGAAGTGATATCGATTTTGAACGAAATTCCATCGATGAAGTGGTGGATTTTATTTCCAATGAACTGACTGCTGTAACCAATGAGTTAGATGAATTTATTACGGATCAAAATTACCTGGCTTTACCTACCAAAGGGGTTGCCTTGGCTGTAAAAGCTAAACTTCATCTATATGCGGCAAGCCCATTGTTCAACGGGGGCTACCAAGAAGCTTTGGCTTTGACGAATCCTAGTGGGAAAAAGTTGTTTTCAGCGGCTGATCCTTCCAAATGGAATAAAGCTGAGACAGCGTTAAAGGAGTTTATTGATTTTGCCAATTCTGGTAAATATCAATTGTATAAAGTGAATACGAACGGTGTTTATGATCCAGATAAATCGCTATATGAGTTGTTTATGTCGTATAACGCAGAGATTATTTGGGCCAATCCAAACCAGTCATGGGGTGCCATTAACGGAGAAGGTGTTGATCGGCGATCTACGCCAAGATCGGAGAATGCTGGATTCGCCTGTATTGCGGTTACCCAAGAATTAGTGGACGACTTTTTTATGAACGATGGATTGTCGATTGAAGAATCTCCTAAATATTCAGAACAAGGGTTCTCTACCGCTGGCGATGACATTACGGGTAGAACCGAGGTTGGAACCTATAATATGTGGGTAAACCGAGAACCTCGTTTTTATCAAACGGTATTTTATCATGGTAGAAAATGGCACTTAACCAATAGGGTCGTTAAATTCAATAGAGGAAATGGAAATGATAATACTGCAGCAGATCATCCTTGGTCAGGGTATCTTTTGTATAAACGTATTTCAAGGAATGTTCATAATCAGGGGTCTTTTCCAAAAAGTCATTATAGACCATCTATTATCTTCCGCTTGGCAGAATTCTATCTTTTATACGCAGAAGCAATGAACGAAGTAAATCCGGGAAATCCTTTAATTTTAGAATATGTAGATAAGATCCGTGAGCGAGCAGGTATTCCAAAATTGAAGGATATCAAACCTGAGATCATTGGTAATAAAGATTTACAACGGGAGGCGATCCGGGCAGAAATGCGCGTGGAATTAGCCACTGAGGGGCAACGTTATTTTGATGTTCGACGTTGGATGATCGCAGAAAATGATGCTGGAGAAGGAGGTCAGGGCGGCCTGTTTTACGGAATGAATATGGGGGCAACTACAGAGAGTGAGTTCTTTAAGCGGACATCGTATGAAAACAGGGCGTTTACTCGTGAAATGTACTTGTATCCAATCCCTCTAAATGAAATACAGAAAAGTAAAAAATTAGTGCAGAACCCAGGTTGGTAATAAGTAAATAATAAAATAACGGCAATTCGAGAGAATTGCCGTTCATCATTTTAACTATACAACTTTAATATTACCTTAATGTTCTCTTTGGTTGTAAAGGACAGGGTATCTCCTTCTTCCTTCGTCCTTTTTCCGGAAGTATTCTCTTTAATGGCATCCTTGATCCGGATGATTTGCATGATCAACTTACGATTTGCCGTACCTCTTTTTAACCCTTTCATAAGAAATCAAATTAATTGGTCAGTTTGTACAACAAATATAATTTCAATAGGGCAGTTAAAAAATACTCCATTTAGGGTATTTTTTAAATTTTTATGGTTAAAAAAGGCGGTTAAAACCCGAATCTTGATACCATTTTAACGTTCGGTAGTAATTATGCACTAATTCTTCATTGTCTGAGATGGGTATATAGCAGGTCAATCCAGAATTAGTAACAATTGGAAATCCATTGAATTTCGGGGTGTTGGCTTTAAAGATTACTGCCCGTTCAATGCTGGATTGAAGGGTTGTAATATTACTGTAATTTTGATTTATAAAGTCTAGGAAATCAAAGGCAACCAAGGGGTTGCTGGTTCGATCAAAATCCATCCGTTGGATCTTTGACCGATTGAAGTCGCTATAGGTTGGATTCTGGTTTATTAGAATAGATTTGGTCTCCTCGGCAATGGTTGATAGGAGAGAGGCATCAATAACAGAAATGGTAGCTGATTGGTAATTACCCGTCATGCTGTTATAATGCTCGTAATATTTTTGAGCTAAAGTAGCATAGCCACTTTTGTCTTTACTAAAAAAGTAATTGATGGTTTTATCATAGGGCATACCATTGGCAATTACTTCGCCTGGAGAGGCGATGAAATACTTTGCTTTGTTTTTGATTTCATACAATACTTCTAAGCTTGCCATGGAGCAGGCATCAAAGCAGATGAAATCCAGATCATTTGGTAAAGCATAATCCAGATCTTTGATATCCATTTGGGATCCATTATCCTCTCCAAAGGATTTTAGTTTGATATTTCCGGTTCCAGGAGGAATCCATCCGGTAGCATGTGACCAAAGAATCAATCCATAGGTTTTTGCCGGAAAATTTTCCTTTACATCCTCCATGACTGTTTTCAACGTGTTAGGATCCGAGGAATTGTGGTTGGGATATTCCTTAATTTTTATCCTTCCATTTTTTGATTCCTTTATGCTCGGGATTCTATACAATGCAGGAGCAGTATTCGGAAGTTTGGTATAAATGATCAGATTGCTGTTCTCTACCTCAAAAGCTTTTTCCATCTGTGCAATGTTTTTATAAGCCTCTTGGTTGAGATTGTTGTCTGCAGCAATATAGATCACTACAGTCCTGAATTTCTCTTCTTCGATTAATGGTTTTTTCTCGGTACAACCTAGAAAAATAAAAAAGAGCAGGAATAGATAATTGGATAGGAACTTCATAGCTAATGGTTTTAATTGGATTGGACTAGTTCATAATCTTTTCTTGGCTAGGATAAAGATACAAGAAGTAATGGCAAATAATACCAAACAAACATTTAAACAGATTATCGTGTTAAAGACATCATTTTCCATATGTAGAGGGTTTAAAAAAGGGCGGCATAAACTGCCGCCCTTCGAGTTTTAAACTATTTATTCAACCTAATTACTATAAGTTCGGATTAACTTTAATTTTCACTCTAGTGATTACTTCACCTTTTGTAGGTGCTACATCACCGATGTTGAATTTGTTAGTTACTTTCACTTCGTAAACCAAGTAGATTGGTTGTTGTAGGTTAGCACCTAAGTTTTCCCAAACTAGGTCGTTTCCATTTACAACTGCTCTAGCACCTGATTGAAGTGGAACAACAGTACCTGATGCATTTTCTGCTTGGATGAATGTAATGTTAGATACATCGAACGCAGCATTTACACCTGATAGACCATAATATCCAGCTAATTGAGCGTTGAATACGTTGGTTGCAGGGTTGTTGTTGAAATCAAACAAGGTAACGTTGTTGAAGTCTGTTAACTTGATCAATCTTCTAGCATCAACTGTTGAAGTGTTGGTTCCAGAAACCTCTTTGTCCTTGAACTCTTTGTAAGGAGTTTTCGTAGCAATTGGTTTCACAGGATTAATGAATCTTACTGGGAACGTTGGTTGAGAAACTTCGTATACCACGCCGTTTACTCTTCTAGTTACACGTAAGGTTACATTGCCATTGTTCACTTTGTTACGAGCGGCTAATAGAGCTTCGTTAAGTACTACTTCGCTGCCAGATGCGATAGTGAATCCTGTTAATGGATCGATGATGGTGAAATCGTAGGTAGTTGCTGGTTTATCTGCTGCGGTTACAGTAGATTCGATCCAGTAATCCCAAAGATCTGCTTGTAATTTCCAAGTTCCTCCAACTAATTTACCATTGATGATACCGTAATTCAATCCTGAATCCCAGAATGGAGCACGTTTGCTGATGTTCGTGATTTTAGTACCTGTAACTGTAACAGTAACTGTAACCTGTACCACTGGATCGCTAGAGATCGATGAGTTGTAAGTACCTTTCATGGTGTAAGTACCTGGCATTACGGTGTTCGCAATGTTCAAGTTACGAGGAGAACCTTGTACTGGGTTGTTCATGCTTGCTGCATCGAATGTAATTCCAGCTGGGTTACCTGCGCTAGGTGTGAAGGTATATACTTGGTGGAAGTCTGAAGCAGTTTTTTGCGTTTTGTTGTATGCTGCATCTAATGTCAATGGTGTACTCCAAGAAATTGCTTTAACAACTCCTGTAGCAATAACATCATGAGAAACTACTCCATTAACCGCTACTGGAACCGCTGCATCCTGAACAAAATTAACTTTGATGAAACGTTCAGCAATTGCATTCGTTGTGCTTTGTGCAGGGAACATTCTTACGCGGATAACCACAAAATTGTTCACAGCTGCAGAGTTGTACACATTTCCATTGTTAGTAGAAATTTTAACCGAGATCTTACCTGTAACTGGGTCTAATGTAATCCAATCTCTTTCTTGTGCAGTTGGAGCATAATGATCTAGATCATAACGTAAGTTGTAATCATCCAAACCATGATCGTCCATGGATACTACTTTGTTGCCGATTTGCGTACGAGCATAGAAACCATTCAATTTCTCGTCCAAAATCGTTCCACCAACATAGGCAGTATTGTTGTCTAGGTTAGTAGTTGCATCGTTTTTGAAGTGTAGACTGAAGTTAGAAGTTGATCTAGCGTCTGCCAAAGCTTTTGTGAATGCCAATGATTGACTTCCTGCACCAGCGTCTGTGAATGAGCTACCATTGAATGAAGGGTTAACACCATTTAATAAGGTAACCTTATCGCCAGTTGCAGAAGTGTTTCTGTTGGATTTCTCGATGGTTGTCTCGTCTCTTTCAACGATTTCTTCTTTCGCTAATTCGTACTCAGAAGCAACATATTGCTGATTTGATGCCGCTTTATTGTTTTTGATCTGTAAAGCGATCATCAAATCTTCATTATCACCAGCATGTGGGAATACCGAGTTCGCATTTGTTGGTTTGTATTTAACTACGATATCGCCAAATGATTTTACGGAAGCTCCACCAGATACGAAATTTGAACTTGGTGTTTCACCAGAAGAACGGAATTGAACCTTATCTGCAGTAGAAACCAATAGACCATTTGCGTCGTAGTTTGCAACAGCAACACCAAATGGGTTCAAATTGTATTTGATTTTTGCATAACCTTGTAATACTGTATTTCTCAACCCGTTGTTATCTACGATACGTGGGAAGAAAACTACTGCCGAATTACTGTTCGTAAATTCTGGAACCAGGCTCATAGATGAAACAGCGATCGCTTCGGTTGCCAAGAACACATTGTCAACTACAGCACCCGTTGAATCGGTAATCGCTACATTATAACCACCAGCAGTTTTAACGAAAGTAACATCACCTGTAGAAGCTGCCACATTGGTGTTCACATCATTGATGAACCAGAAATATTTGCCACCAACTGATTTGATCTCCAATTTGGCATCTTTACCATCTGTACCATTAGTTCCGTTAGTACCGTTCGTACCTTGTGCTTTAATGGTTGTGTTGGTCCAAGTTTTACCGCCATCATTGGATGATTGCCACATAAACGTGGTTGGATCAATCTTCCACATGGTTCCTGCTGCACCGTCTTTTCCTGCTGCACCATCCGCACCTTTAGCGCCATTGACGATGTCGTAGGTAAAGGTTGTTCCGTCTGCTTTCTTGAACGTGATTTTGAAACCACCTGCAATGGAAGTTACAGATTCAACAACGTTGGTTGAGCCTAATGAAGTTAACTGAGATTTTAAAGAGGCAATGTCAGATTTGTTCTGATCAATCCCCTGTTGAAGTCGTGTGATGTCGTCATCATACTTCTTACAGCCTTCTAGCATCACTGAGCTACTGATCGCAATGACTAGGGCTAATTTGGATAGAGTTGTAATTTTCATATTTACTTATTGAAATTGATACGATGAATTTAAATATTGCAATACTTAATTAATTGTTCAGTAAAATTACAATATAATATTGTATTCACAAATTTTTTTTAATTTTTTTATTACGTGTAAGTTTTTAGCTCCAAAGTGAGGGAGTAGGTCTTGTTGTCAACGTCCTGGACGCTGATTTCATAGGTGGTCGTCGTTTTTGATTTTTGAATAGTAATATGGTCTTTAACAAAGTTTAAATCTTTTATTTTAATATTTTTTAAGGATATAAGATTAATTATATCCAGTGTTGTAATCTCACTGACTTTCTCATTGTTCGCTTGCTCCAGTACTTTGTTGTTACTATTGCTCATGTTGCTGGATAATAATAATGGTCTGTAATTTTTATACAATAGCTAATGCTCTTGGTTAATAACATTGCAAACGTACAATAAAAAATTGTATTCACCAATAAAATATTGTGTGATGAAATAAAAATTTCTTTTTTTACGGTTTTGGTCTTACTTTTGTGTATAATGTATGGCTGTTAGAGGATCTATTCAGTAAGACATTGTATATAAAAATTGAAATAAAACCATAAGATGAATAATTGGGATCGCCTGGAACAGGTAATACAATATTTGGGTTTAAATGTGAATTCTTTTGCTAAGGAAATAGGTCTTAGTAGGGCAGAGCGTTTATATCAGATAAAAAAAGGTAATTATGCCATTAGTAAAAACCTGGCAGGAATCATTACAGAAAGGTTTCCCGATATCAATGAAGCATGGTTACTGACAGGAGAAGGGACAATGGGCAAGGAAGTGGAACCTGTAACCAATACCAAGATACCTTTGTTTAACATTAGTTTGGATGCGTTTGATACGGATCTGTCCAATATGCCAGTGGCCTATGAGCTTGAAATCCCACTTTTGTCAGGTAGTGATTTTGCCTTTGTGAACCAAGGGGAGGCGATGCAACCGGAGATTGAGCATGGCAGTGTGGTTTTTGTCAAGGAAGTGGATAAGGATGCGGTTGTATTTGGTGATATTTATCTGATCATCTCCGAAAAGATGAATGTTGTCCGGTTCGTGCGGGGAGGAAATGATAAACAATGGCGCTTATTGGCCAAGAATGTGGAAGGCTATGATGAATTGTTCTTGGATCCTGACCATGTAAAAGCGATATATAAAGTTAAGGGTGTCCTATCGATGGTTTCTTTATAGGACAGTTTTAAAAAGAATAAGCCGTCTCACTCTTAGTTTCTGAAAGTACAAAATAAGTCTGTACCGTATTTACCTGCGGTAGAACCGCCAATTTATTCCTAAGGAATTGGTGGTAGGCATCCATATCTTTCGTTGCGATGCGCAGCATAAAATCGTAAGATCCCGCCATTTGATAACATTCCATAACCTCTGGGAATTTAGAAACCTCTTTTTCGAATTCATTTAGCACCTCAAAAGTATGCGCCTTTAGGAAAACCTGTGAAAAGGAAATCAAACCGATGCCTATCTTTTGCCGATCTAATATGGCAACCGTTCGTTTGATATAACCCGCATTTTTGAGTTTTTTTATCCGCTCATGAACGGCTGCAATAGATTTGTGCAGTTTTAGGGAAATTTCTTTGTTGCTCAAGGTGGCATCCTCCTGAAGGATCTTTAATAATTTGATGTCTGTAGGGTCAAGCTCCATAACGTTGATTTTCTCGTTGTTACCAAATTTAAACATTAAATTCTGAAAAATATATGGAAAATGGTGTATGTTTCGATAAAATTTATTGAAATGATGTAATCCAATTGAATATATTTTGGTTAATTAGCAATTTTGCAGAGTAAAATATTTATAACCTATTTTAATCACAAACAAAACAGATATGATCGCAGAGGAAGCTACAGTTAGCAAATGTTTGTCTCCAGAGTTGGATAGCCGTTTCAATCACCTTTGGTGCTTGGTAGGAAATACCCCTATGTTGGAATTGCAATATACTTATAAAGGTAAACCTGGAAAAATCTATGTTAAATGTGAAAACTACAATCTAACTGGAAGTATCAAGGATCGTATGGCATTGTATATTCTTTATAAAGCTTACGCAAATTGCCAAATCCGTCCGGAAGATATGATTGTAGAAGCCACCAGCGGTAATACAGGTATTGCATTTTCTGCTATTGGTAAAGCATTGGGCCATCAGGTAAAAATTATTATGCCAAATTGGTTGTCCAAAGAGCGTATCGATATCATCAAAAGTATGGGTGCAGATATCCAATTGGTGAGCAAAGAGGAAGGTGGTTTCTTGGGTAGCATCAAAATCAGTGAAGACCTTGCTGCACAAGGTGGTGTCTTTTTACCGAGACAGTTTGAGAACCTTTTCAATGCCGAGGCACATGAATTGACTACAGGAAAAGAGATCGCGCTACAATTAGCTTCCATCGGCCTTACAGCAGATGCATTTGTAGCTGGTGTAGGTACGGGTGGTACCGTAATGGGCGTAGGAAAGCAATTGAAAAATTATAATCCAGCTGTAAGGATCCATCCATTGGAACCACAGGAAAGTCCAACCTTGACCACTGGTTATAAGGTAGGAGCACACCGTATCCAAGGGATTTCTGATGAATTTATTCCTGCGATCGTAAAATTGGAGAATCTGGATTCAGTAATCTGCGCGTCAGATGGTGATTCTATCATCATGGCTCAAAAATTAGCACAGCAATTAGGATTGGCCGTAGGTATTTCATCCGGAGCCAATGTAATCGGTGCTATCAAATTAAAGGAAGAAATGGGGGATAATGCAGTTGTGGTGACTGTTTTATCTGATGATAATAAAAAATACCTAACCACTGATTTGGTGAAGGAACAGCCCGTTAAAGAAGGATACATTTCCACAGATCTTGATTTTACAGGCTATCATCCAATCGCTAGGTTAGAGAAACCTCTTTTTTCACACTAAGTAATTTATACCCCTTAAGGACAATGATGTTTCATATTGTCTGATGTTTACTGTTAAATAATCTATTCAGCGTCTTTAGGAGCCCTCCTAAAGGCGCTGATTGTTTAAGGGTAATGTCTTAATCTTTATGAGATTGCTATGTTATATTTTTATTAATTTTCTTAAATTACCTTAAATAATCATAGGCAAGAATTATTTTTGCTTTTCTTTTTAACCTAAACTGTATATAATGAAATTACAACAGCACTTCTTACTTCAACCATCGTTTATCAGGCAATTTTTATTGATGTGTATCTGTATGGTGTTTTCCATCGCAGCGTTTGGCCAACAAGCTGCCGTCAAATTATTTGCCCATAGGGCAGCTGCCCACGAATTGGACGAGAATACCATGTCGGCATTTAAGGAGTCCTATGAAAAGGGGATGAGGGGCTTTGAGACGGACATCAGAAGAACGAAGGATGGCAAATTGGTTATCTTTCATGATGATAATTTTGAACGTATTGTGGGGATAAAAGGTGGGGTAGAAGATGTTACCTTGGCTGAATTCAAGAAATTGCGAACAAAAAAGGGAAATGAGATGCCAACCTTAGCGGAGGTGGTACAGTATTTTTCAGATAAACCTGGGGTTTATATCGAATTCGAAATGAAAACTAATAAGCCGGTTTACGAAGAAAAGGTCCTTCATCAATATTGTGATGAACTATATAACCGTGTATACAGCAATAGACCAAAGGATTCTGAATACTTATTGACATCCTTTGATAAGCGACCCTTGAAATATTTGAATACGACTTATCCTGATGTGGATCTTCTGCTGATTAAATCAGAAGGTTTATCACAGAAGTTAATTGATGAGGCAAAAGAATTGGGGGTAAAAAGGATTGGGGCACGCGTGGAAATGAGTACGCGCAATATGGTTACTGCAGCTAAAAAGCAAGGGATGACCATTACCTTATGGCCAGGAAGATCTGTTGATGATTTCCTTTTAGGGCTATCCTTAGGTGCAGATTACCTTTGCTCTGACGTGCCATTGGCAGTAACGGATTGGGTGAAAAAAAATGCGCCTTGGATTGAGCTAAAATAAGGTCGGTTTAAACAGTTCAGGTTGTCCGAAATTTATTGGCAATATGATCCAGCCATTTTTTGATGATGGCGCATATTTCATAGGCCTCTTGGTTTTCATATTGATGGATCAATGATTCCAAGGTTAGACTGATCTCTTCCAAGTGGATGAAATTTCCTTCCTCATTCCGATATTCTGATAAAATATCCAGCAGAAAACAATGTGTCTCAAATTCCACGAATTTTTGCTGGTACTTTTCATCTGCAGATAACCAAAGTTTTTCATGTTTGAAACCAGAATCTATGTGTAAGCTACAGGCTTCCTCATATTGGTACCGATGGGATTGAAGGTCCTTCTTCATTTTTTCAACACTATTCAATAAAGAATCATACATGGTAGAAAGATGAATCTGAACCTGCTTTTGTCTTGAAATAAGTGGCATAACAAGGGGGTTTTTGATGCTCGCAAATAATTCAACAATTAAATGTACTGTTTTGTTTTTAATAAGTGGTTGATTGTTTGTCACTTAAATATTAAAATTAATTCTGCCCAACAAATTAAATATCTTTGATTTATGATGGAAAAGGAAATTAATGGTTATAAACTGGAGATTTGTGCCAACTCTTTTTATTCTGCCAAGCAAGCGCAATCCGCTGGAGCAAGTCGGATAGAATTATGTCAAAACCTTGAAAATGGTGGTACAACACCTTCTTTTGGCTTGATAAAATTGACAAGAGAAACATTAGACATTGCTGTACATGTGTTGATACGACCAAGGTCAGGAGATTTCGTATATAATGAGGAGGAATTTGAAGAGATGAAGGAAGATATTCTGATCTGTAAATCCTTAAATTGTAACGGTGTGGTCCTGGGCATCCTTTTACCTTCGGGAGATGTTGACAAAGTAAGGATGCAAGAGTTGGTAGATTTAGCTCGTCCAATGGAGGTGGTATTCCATCGAGCATTTGATCGATGTAGAGATCCAAAGGAAGCCTTAGAAGATATCATTGAGTTAGGATGCAATAGAATATTGACCTCTGGTCAAAAGAATAGTGCAGAGGACGGAATTGAGCTTATTCGTGAACTTGTGGAGCAAGCGGCTGGAAGGATTGAAATTATGCCAGGTGCTGGGGTAACTTTTTCAAACGTTAAAACTATCCTGGAAAAAACAGGTGCCAAGAGTGTTCATGCATCTGCAAAAATAACCCAGAAATCTACCATGACTTTCCATAATCCAGCACTGGTGGGTATGGATGAAGACATCTTTTATAGTGATGAAAAGAAGGTGGCTGAAATAATTGAACAAATAAAAAGCCTTTAGGAATTCCTAAAGGCTTCATATTTCCTTTTAATCTAAACTTATTTAGCGTCAGTAGCTAATTTGTTTAAGATTTCGTCATTTTTAGTGATTTGACTGTCTTTGGACATTTTGCTTTTTGAACCTAGTTCAATGTTGCGTCCTAATTTCAAAAACTGTACTTCAACACGTGCAACAGTTTTGTTTCTTCTATCTTTTCTTTTTAAACGTGTAACTCCCATTGTTAACAATATTTTTAATTTTCAAACGAGGTCGGAAGCGGATTCGAACCGCTGTAGGAGGTTTTGCAGACCTCAGCCTAGCCACTCGGCCATCCGACCCTTTACCTTAATAGGCATGCAAAAATAGGATTTACTTTTGAATATTAAAAGTCTTTTTTGCTTTTATCTGGTTTTATTCTTTTTCAAATCCATCTCCAAAAGAATTTTACCTGAATTTATCAGTGGAAAAACAATTTTTATTCAAATTAATTGACTGAATATTAAGTGATAAGAGTAAATGTTTTAACGTTAATTTGATTTTGGTCTAAACTTTGCGAGGATGTTGGTGTCAGTTGTTGAGCTGATTTAAAAATTGAAAAAACTATAAAGACTATGAAAAAATTATTACTATCATTCGGAGCTGTAGTATTGTTAGCAGCAGGTGCACAAGCACAAACAAGTTATGGTTTAAAAGCAGGTGTTAACTTAGGTAAATACAGCAACCAAACCGAAGAAGCAAAAGATTACCAAAAAAATAATGTTTCTTTCTATGTAACTGGTTTTGCAGATATCCCAGTAGCTCCTCAATTTTCTATCCAACCTGGAGTTTCCCTTCAAGGTAAAGGTGCTAAATATGAAGCGACTGGAGATAATGTAAGCGGAACTTCTTCAACTAATACCATGTCCGTTGAAATCCCAGTAAATGCAGTTTACTATATTCCTGCAGGTACAGGTAATGTGTTCTTAGGTGCTGGTCCATACGTTGGTTTCAACATCTCTGGTAAAACTAAAGCTGAAGGTGCATTAGGCGGTGTTGAAGGAAGTGTTGACAGGGACCTTAAATTCTCTGGTGATAACAAGGACATGAACTTGATCGATGCTGGTGTTAACTTCTTAGGTGGTTACAAATTCGGAAACGGATTGTTGATCAATGCAGGTTACGGATTAGGATTGTCTAATTTAAGTCCTAGCGATAATTCAGACAACAAATTCTCTAACCGCGTATTATCATTCGGTTTAGGTTTCCAATTCTAAGCATCTACGCATAGAAAAACAAAAGATTTTAGGAAATTATATCCTATCCTCTTAAAATATGAAAAGGTCGAGCATTAGCTCGGCCTTTTTTATATCTCTAAAGGTTGCATAAACACCTGTAAATCATTGGCTTGACTTTTGTTATTTTATCTATAACTAATAATTACACTTAACATCAATTATTATGAGAAAGTTATTTTTAATCACATTGGTCAGTTGTATTTCAACAGCAGCAATGGCACAAGTAAGTTATGGTTTAAAAGGAGGAGTTAACTTAGGTAAGTTTTCTGAGGCATTCTCAGATGAATTGAAAGATTATGAAAAAATGAATCCATCCTTCTATGTCACTGGATTTGCAGATATTCCCGTAGCACCGCAATTCTCCATTCAACCTGGTTTATCGCTACAGGGAAAAGGAGCGAAATATGAAGGTGAAGTGAATGGAACCTCTGGAAAAATTACGGTCAATATTATGTCCTTAGAGATTCCGGTTAATGCGGTTTATTATATCCCTGCAGGAACAGGAAATGTATTCCTTGGCGCAGGTCCATATGTAGGATATGCTTTAAGCGGCACCTACAAATCTGTTGTCAGTGGTAATGACGATGCATCTGTCGAAGAAGACATCGATTTCTCAGGAGATGATAAAGAAGCTAATGCATTTGAAGCGGGATTAAACTTTATGGGAGGCTACAAACTTTCCAACGGTTTTCTGATCAACGCAGGTTATGGCTTAGGATTAACGAAAATTGCAGCCGATGACGATGCTCCGAATTACAAAAATAGAGTGCTTTCCTTTGGTATAGGATTCCAATTTTAAATATAAAACAAAAGCCCATCAAAAGATGGGCTTTGTTTTTCTAAATGAAATCTATCACACTTTGATTTCAACTTCAACACCTGAAGGTAATTCTAATTTCATCAACGCATCAACTGTTTTTGAGTTTGATGAATAGATGTCTAACAATCTCTTGTAAGAACATAATTGGAATTGCTCACGTGCTTTTTTGTTAACGTGTGGTGAACGTAATACCGTATAGATTTTTTTCTCAGTAGGCAATGGAATTGGTCCACTAACAACTGCACCTGTAGGTTTTACCGTTTTTACGATTTTCTCAGCTGATTTGTCAACTAAATTGTAATCGTAAGATTTCAATTTGATTCTGATTCTTTGGCTCATCTTATGTATTTGATTTTAAAATGACCCCTGATTAGAGCTATTAACAATCAGGGATCGGTTTGTTTTTTATTCGAAGGAATTAGTCTTCAATATTCTTGATTTTTCCTTTTGATTTCGCGATTACTTCCTCAGCTACGTTACGAGGAGCTTCAGCGTAGTGGTCAAATTCCATGGTAGAAGTTGCACGACCTGAAGTGATTGTACGTAATTGAGTAACATATCCGAACATCTCAGAAAGAGGTACCAATGCTTTGATTACCTGTGCACCATTACGTGAGTCAAGACCTTGCATCTGACCACGACGACGGTTCAAGTCACCCATAACATCACCCATGTTTTCTTCTGGAGTTAATACCTCCACTTTCATGATAGGTTCCATTAATACTGGTTGACATTTAGGTAATGCCTGACGGTAAGCCATTTTACCTGCTAACTCGAAAGATAATGAGTCTGAATCGACTGCGTGGAAAGATCCATCAATCAAACGAACTTTCATACCTGATAGTGGGTAACCAGCCAATACACCATTGTTCATCGAAGATTCGAAACCTTTCTGAACAGAAGGAATGTATTCTTTTGGAATAGCACCACCAACGATCTCATTAACGAATTGAAGAGGGCTCTTAACAACATCCCAATCCTCATCTGCAGGAGAGATAACAACTTTGATATCCGCGAATTTACCACGACCACCTGATTGTTTTTTGTATACCTCACGGTGCTCAGAAGTACCGTTGATAGACTCTTTGTATGCTACTTGAGGAGCACCTTGGTTAACCTCTACTTTGAACTCACGTTTCAAACGGTCGATCAAGATATCAAGGTGAAGCTCACCCATACCTGAGATAACTGTTTGACCAGTTTCTTGGTCAGTTTTAACCACGAAGGTAGGATCCTCTTCAGCCAATTTACTTAAACCAATACCTAATTTATCAACGTCAGCTTGAGTTTTAGGCTCGATAGCTAAACCGATTACCGGCTCAGGGAATACCATTGACTCAAGAACGATAGGGTTTTTCTCGTCACAAAGTGTATCACCAGTTTTGATGTCTTTGAAACCTACTACCGCACCTATATCTCCAGCACCGATTCTTTCGATAGGGTTCTGCTTGTTAGCATGCATTTGGAAGATACGAGAGATACGCTCTTTGTTTCCTGAACGCGTGTTCAATACATAAGAACCAGCCTCTAATACACCTGAATATGCACGTACGAAACATAAACGACCTACGAATGGGTCAGTAGCAATCTTGAAACCTAATGCTGCGAATGGTTCAGCCTCAGAAGGTTTACGAACGATTTCTTCACCAGTATTCGGGTTAGTACCTTTAACCGCCTCTTGATCAAGAGGAGAAGGCAATAACTCCATTACGAAGTCAAGCATGGTTTGAACACCTTTGTTTTTGAAAGATGAACCACAAACCATAGGAACGATTGCGTTATCCAATACCGCTTTACGTAAAGCGTCTAAGATTTCACGTTCAGTCAATGAATCTGGATCTTCGAAGAATTTCTCCATCAAAGACTCATCGTATCCAGCAACAGCTTCCAATAATTTCTCACGGTATTCAGCAACCTCGTCGATCATATCGTCAGGGATAGGAACTTCCGTGAAAGTCATTCCTTTATCAGCGTCGTTCCAAACGATACCACGGTTGTTGATCAAGTCAACCACACCTTTGAAATCGTCTTCCGCACCGATAGGTAATTGAAGCGCAACAGCCTCAGATCCTAACATATCTTTTACTTGTTTTACAACTTTCAAGAAGTCAGCACCTGAACGGTCCATTTTATTTACGAAACCAATACGAGGAACTTTGTATCCATCAGCTAAACGCCAGTTAGTCTCTGATTGAGGCTCAACACCATCAACTGCAGAGAATAAGAATACTAGTCCGTCAAGTACACGTAAAGAACGGTTCACCTCAACTGTAAAGTCAACGTGTCCAGGAGTATCAATTACGTTTACTTGGTATTTTTTATTACGGTAGTTCCAGAATACGGTTACCGCAGCAGAGGTAATGGTGATACCACGCTCTTGCTCTTGTGCCATCCAGTCAGTAGTTGCAGATCCTTCGTGAGTCTCTCCCAACTTGTGGTTAACACCAGAGTAGAACAAAATACGCTCTGTAGTTGTAGTTTTACCAGCATCGATGTGTGCAGCGATACCAATATTTCTTACTAATTTTAAGTCTTTTGCCATAGTATTTTTGAAAAAAATACACCGACTTTGATAATGAATAATTTCAATTATCTAAAGTCGGTGTATCATATTTGAATCGTTGTGTTCAAAATTAGAATCTGAAGTGTGAGAACGCTTTGTTAGCTTCCGCCATTTTGTGCGTATCTTCTTTCTTCTTAACAGCAGCACCTTCACCTTTAGAAGCTGAAATGATCTCTCCTGCTAATTTCTCGAACATAGTTTTTTCACCACGTTTGCGAGCGTAAGAGATTAACCATTTCATACCCAAAGCGATTTTACGCTCCGGACGTACTTCCATAGGAACTTGGAAGTTGGCACCACCAACACGACGAGATTTAACCTCTACTGCAGGCATTACGTTGTTCAAAGCTTTTTTCCAAGTCTCTAAACCGTTCTCTTGTGTTTTGTTTTCTACTAATTCTACTGCATCGTAAAAGATTGAATAGGCGATAGATTTCTTACCGTCAAACATCATGTTGTTTACGAAACGTGTTACCTGAACATCATTAAACTTTGGATCAGGTAAAATGATTCTCTTTTTTGGTTTTGCTTTTCTCATTTTATTTTCCTCCGTTTAATTATTTCTTACCTTTTCCTTTTGCTGGAGCAGCTGCCTGTCCTGGTTTAGGGCGTTTTGTTCCGTATTTAGAACGACGTTGGTTACGACCTGCTACACCTGAAGTATCTAATGCACCACGGATGATGTGGTAACGAACTCCCGGTAAATCTTTAACACGACCACCACGGATTAACACGATAGAGTGCTCTTGTAAGTTGTGTCCTTCTCCTGGAATGTAAGCATTCACTTCTTTTCCATTCGTTAAACGAACACGAGCTACTTTACGCATTGCTGAGTTTGGTTTTTTAGGGGTAGTAGTATATACACGCGTACATACACCTCTTCGCTGTGGACATGAGTCCAACGCTGGTGACTTACTCTTGTCTACCAGAGCTACTCTACCTTTTCTAACTAATTGTTGAATAGTAGGCATTTACCTGTTTTCTTTTAGAGTTTTTTGTTAAAAAAATATTTTAAGTCCGCAAAGATATAAAGAATAATCGATATCGTAAAGAGTTGAGTATAAAGTTTTTTTTAAAGTTTTCAAAACTAACTAATCAACGTAAAATCGATCTGCCTCTTATCCAGGTCAACCTTCTTCACTTTGATCTGAACCTCATCGCCCAATTGATATACCTTTTTCTTGCGTTGACCTATAATGGCATAATTCTTCTCATCCAAGGTGTAAAAATCATCGGTAATATCCCTTAACCTCACCATGCCCTCGCATTTGTTCTCCTCGATCTCCACATACATTCCCCATTCTGTTACGCCGGAAATAATTCCTGTATATTCCGTGCCGATCTGGTTTTGAAGATATTCTGCTTGTTTATACTTCACGGAAGCTCTTTCCGCCTCAGCGGCTTTCTTTTCCATTTGGGAAGAATGCTCTGACATCTTCTCGTAATGTTCGGTATTCACCTTTTTGCCTCCATCTAGGTAATATTGGAGCAACCTATGCACCATTACATCCGGATATCGACGGATAGGGGAGGTAAAGTGCGTATAGTAATCAAAGGCTAGTCCGTAATGGGAAGCTTTTTTAGTCGTATAAATTGCCTTAGCCATCGAACGGATCGCCAAAGAAGTCAATAAATTCTGTTCCTTACTACCTTCGATCTGTTCCATCATCATATTCAAGGATTTCGCAGTCTCCTTGTCGGATTTAAAACTTAGCCTGTGCCCAAAACGGGACGCGAATTGAGAAAAGCTTGTCAAGGTCTCCGTGTTCGGAACATCATGGAATCGATATACAAAGGTTAATTTGCTTTTGCCTTTTCCTTGCTTGCCGATGTATTCGGCAACTTTTCTGTTCGCTAATAACATGAAGTCCTCAATCAGCTTATGCGCATCCTTACGGACTTTTGTATATACACCCAAAGGTTTTCCGTTATCATCCAATAGAAACTTCACTTCTTCCGTTTCAAAACTGATCGCTCCGCTCTTAAATTTTCGCTCACGAAGGATATACGCTAATTCGTTCAATTTTAAAATGGGCTCTGAAAGTTCATCTTCTTTTCCTTCAATGATTTCCTGCGCCTCTTCATAGCTGAATCGACGGTCGGAGTGAATGACGGTCCTACCGAACCATTGATCCAAAACATTGGCCCGCTCATCAAGCTCAAATACGGCCGAGAAACAAAGCTTGTCTTCGTTAGGTCTAAGTGAACACAAATTGTTTGAAAGTCGCTCAGGGAGCATCGGGATAACTCTGTCGACCAAATATACCGATGTTCCTCTCTCGAATGCCTCTTTGTCTAGTTGGCTATCGGGAATAACATAATGAGACACGTCTGCAATATGCACCCCCACCTCATAATTTCCATTTTCCAATTTCTTGAAAGATATTGCATCATCAAAGTCCTTCGCGTCCGCAGGGTCAATGGTAAAGGTGGTCGTGTTCCTGAAATCCTGTCTCTTAGAAATTTCTTCCTGACTGATTACATCGGAGATAGCGTTCGCTTCTGCTTCCACTTCTTTAGGAAACTCCAGCGGGAAACCAAAGTCTGCCAAGATTGCGTTCATCTCGGTATTGTTCTCGCCTTTTTTTCCTAATACCGATTTTACTCTACCGATCGGATTTTTTGCATTCTTCGGCCATTCCAATATGGAGACCACCACTTTCTCTCCATCTTTGGCACCGTTCAGGTTGTCCAGAGGAATGAAGATGTCGTGCAGCATTTTTCGATCATCAGGAAGGAAGAAAGCATAGGTGCTGGAGATATCAATGGTACCGGTGAAATCGGTCTTCGCGCGTTGGATAATTTCAATGATTTCACCTTCCCTTTTCTTGCCTTTTTTACGATCGTAAATATGCACTTTTACGATATCCCCGTGAAGGGCTTGTCGAAGCTTCCGAGGGGCTACGTAAATGTCGTTTTGAAACTCATCATCAGGGACGATGAAGGCTGATCCATCGGCAGTCATATCGACCTTTCCAGTTACATAAACATTGAGCTGTCTCAATTTAAATTTGCCGCGCTCTGGCTGTTGGAAAAGGCTGGTCTTCGAGCCATCCGAAAGGATGTCTGCGATAGCAACCTTCGAATCCGAATCCGAGATGTTAAGCTTCGCAGCAACCTGTTTATAGTTCAGTGCTTGGTTGCCTGATTTTTCAAATATGTCGACGATTAATTGGGTGAGTACTTCTTTGTAGGGATTTTCTTTTCTTGATTTCATATGCTATTGTTTTGCCCATGTCTGTCTAGAAATTATAGGGTAGGGAAGGAGTTCCCGATTAAATTTCCTAGACAACATAACCCTGATTTTTCAGGACTGTATTATTGAACTAATATATAAATTATAAACGGTTTTTGAGTGGGATAGTTTGCTCTAATTCAATAAATATTTATTTACTTATTTAAAACTTTGTTTTAGCTATTTAAAAATACTGAATATCTAATAGTTATGATTTGATATGCTAAAAATTATACAGATGTATTAATGTATATATGATTGATTTTCAGCATATTAAATTTTTTCATGCTTTTTTAAGTCTTTTGCTAAAAATTATTATATTAAAATTAATGTTTTTATTGATATGTGTAAAATGCTATAAAACAGATTAATAAAAAATTAAAAGCTAAATTTTAGCCTTATTGAATAATTGTACTTTAGCATTGAAATTTTGCTTGAATTTGAAAAAACGGAAGAGTAGAAATCCTGCGACCATAAGCAAGTTATAGTCGGAATTTCCTGATGTAAACAGTGCAATTAGCTTTGCTTTTCTTTACAAGAATCACATAATCCCACCGCATTTATCGCGATGGAATGCAAGGAGAAATTTGGAGGTAGGGCAATTTTTGGAAGAGAGATTTCATCCAGGCAAAAGACGGAATTGCAAACTGAACAGATGAAATGCACGTGCTGATCATGGTGATGATGTTGGGAACATTTGGTCGAACATAGGGCATAGGTAGCCGTTCCATTCAGGTCGAAAACTTTATGGAGAATACCCTTTTCTTCGAAACTTGCCAGGATCCTATAGAGGGTCACACGGTCGATTTCAGTACCTAAAATTTTCTCCAGATCTGGTTGTGAAATGGCTGTCGGCTTCTCCGAAATACTATCCAAAACGCGTAACCTAGGTTGGGTAATCTTCAGATTATTTGCCCTTAACAATTGGCTGAATTCCTCTAGTTTTTCTATGCTCGATGCTGCTTCTCTATCCGTTTTCATAAGGGTAAAATTACGAAAAATTTAGGGCATAAAAAACCTCCCTTTCAAGACGAAAGGGAGGTGCTATTTGATGCTTTTTTTTACTCGATTATTTACCTGCTGCTTTCGCGTGATCTGCTAAGAACTGTGCCAATCCACTATCTGTTAATGGGTGTTTCAAAAGGGCAGTAATCGCTGACAAAGGACCTGTCATCACGTCTGCACCGATCTTCGCACAACCAAGGATATGCGCACTGTGGCGAACAGATGCTGCAAGGATCTGTGTTTCGAATCCGTAGTTATCATAGATCTCTCTGATCTCTTCGATCAAACCTAATCCATCTACCGAGATATCATCCAAACGACCGATAAATGGCGATACGTAAGTCGCTCCTGCTTTAGCAGCCAATAAAGCCTGACCAGCAGAAAATACCAATGTACAGTTTGTTTTGATTCCTTTTTTGCTGAAATATTTGATCGCTTTTACGCCATCTTTAATCATAGGAACTTTTACTACGATCTTGCTATCTAAAGCTGCTAAGGCTTCGCCTTCTTTGATCATACCTTCATAATCGGTAGAAATTACTTCGGCACTAACATCACCATCCACGATTTCGCAGATCGCTTTATAGTGGTTAATTACGTTTTCCTCCCCAGAAATACCCTCTTTAGCCATTAAACTAGGGTTGGTTGTCACCCCATCAAGTACGCCTAAGTCCTGTGCTTCTTTGATCTGAGCTAAATTAGCAGTATCAATAAAAAATTTCATGATATAAAATGTTGATTAAAAATTTTGTCTTCATTATCAAGCTGCCACTGAGTTTGATGATGCAAAGGTAGGTATATTGTTGCGCTTTTTGCAACAAATTCCATTTCAAATTGTTATCTTATGACATGCAGATTTTCAGGTCCTTTGCTTATCCAAATTATAGATTACATGTAATCGGTCAATCGATCTCCCTTTTGGGTACCTGGATGCAACGGATTGCCATTAGCTGGCTGGTCTATAAACTCACTGATTCCGTATTCTGGCTAGGTTTTGTCTCCTTTATTTCTTTGTTGCCATCTTTGGTCTTATCACCATTTATTGGCGCATTTGTAGATAGGCATAAGAAATATAAACTGGTTTTTATTACCCAGATTGGTCTGATGATTCAGGCAGGATTATTAGCGCTAGTGGTTTATCTTAAAATGGAATCTGTACTTTATTTATCTATTTTAGGGTTCATACAAGGGGTTATCAATGCATTTGATGTGCTGGGAAGGCAATCCTTACTGGTATCTTTAGTTGATGACAAAAAAGATCTACCAAATGCCATTGCACTGAACTCTTCCATTTTCAATGCCGCCAGGATGGTCGGACCGGCAATTGGAGGGTTTCTTTTGTCCATGTATGGCGAGTTGGCCTGTTTTACCGTCAATTTCCTGAGCTATATTCCGGTAATTATATGTTTGATGCTCATGAACGTGAAGGAAACATTGGTCATAGTGCCCAATGAAAATGCCTTTCAGGGCCTTGTTCAAGGATTTAAATACTTGAAAAGGTCCCCACATATTACTTCGTTGATCATTATTTTGGCCTTTTCGAGTCTTCTGGTCATTCCTTATACCTCCTTATTACCGGCTGTTGCGCGGGAATTATTTCAAGGGAATGAGCGGACGTTTTCTTGGTTTGAAAGTGCTGCAGGTTTAGGAGCCATGATTGGTGCCATTAATATGGCCAGGCTGAAATCAGGCGAAAATTTAAGATATCGAATACTTTTTGCAGCCTTTTTTATGGGCGTAGCCCTTGTTTTATTGGCTTATGCGCATTATTTACCTTCGGCTTTATTTTTTACAGGAGCAGTTTCTTTCTCCATGATGATGCAGAATTCTTCCATTAACACCTATATCCAGACCCATGCGATGCCCGCCTACAGGGCAAGGGCTATGTCCTACTATGTCATGGCTTTCCAAGGGATTTTCCCTATTGGAAGTTTAATTACAGGCGCGATTGCTGAGTTTCTAGGGCTAAAAAACACCTTATATATCATGGGTGGATGTGGTATTCTGATTGCCTTAGGCTTTTATATTTACCTCCGGCTTCATATTCAACGGCGTTTATTCAAGTTTAATTTCCGTTGATTAAGCGTTAATTGATTTTTTTTGTAGTCTATCATTCCGCCATATTCTTTCAGGATATCACCTCCCAATACCCCAATAACGGGATCTATCCCTATTTGTTCGTATGCATAATTGATGGAACTTAGATCTAATACGGCTGTCGTGAAGTTTTTGATGGACCATTCCTTCATTTTGAACTCTGGAATGGTAAGCATAAAACTTTCCATACTATTGGTACCAAGACCAGTGGATAGGATATCTGTAGTTTCGAAATGTTCCTCTTGTATACCAGAATTCAATAGGGTGGTTTTATCCAAAACCGTTTTGGATGCGCCGGTATCTATAACCAATTTGAATTTACGATCGTAAAGTTCTACTTCTGTAATGATATGGTAGCCATCGGGTTGAAGTTTGATGACTTCAAAAGGAATTTTTTGCATACTTGGATAATAGAATGTGACACCTCGTAAAGAATAAATTTACTTGGTATAAATACAATTCTACTGTTTTTTCTCCAATTATATAGCTAATTTCTTCTTTTTCATCGCTTTTTGTAACCGGTCCTTTAGAATGGATTTATATTCCGGTGAAGTTTGTAATTCGATGGTATACATCCTAATCTCATCTAATTGTTCCAAGTATCTCTCCTTGGAATAATTTATCTTGAAGGATTCAATATCTGGTTGTGGCGCTAATTTGGAAAGTTCATTCCCAATGGCGGCCGTTGCTACCGTGGCTGTCCCTATAAGTAAAGTCTCTCCAACCGAAGGCGCGGCATCCGCATCCGATAATAGATTGCCATATGGATCTGTTTTGCTGTAATTTTTTTCAGGCTCATCTGTCAAACTGGATTTCATGATATCAACACCGGTTTTACTCATTCCTTTAAATAAGGGAGCTTCCTTCTTCCGATCAAATTTAATCTTTATCTTTTTTATGGTAGAAACTGGAATCTTCTTCATCTCCTTATCCTTCATCAAATAGATTTCCTCCACCGTTGCCCTATAAAAACTTCCTTTGATTGTTTCTTTCTTGGTTTTAATATGGGCATGGTAATTGGAAACAACAATTGGTTCTGGGTATTTCACGCTTTGTGCTTGACAATTTCCCAGAATTCCAATGCATATTACAAGATTTAATAAGATAATCCTCATGAAACAAAAATAAAGTTTATTTCATTTAAAGAATATATTTTAACAAAAGTTTATGGTTTTTATAGTGTGGAGATTTATTATTTTTCGGTTTACCTGAAGAATAGCAGTACATTAGTTAATGTCTGTTGATTGATCATTTTACGTTGCTTTTTAAGCATAAATTTTTGGTTATGAATGATGCGTTGATTTTGTTCGGCCATAAAATTTAACCGATTGGTCTGCCGGTCACGACTTATTTCATTTTCATACAGATTCAATCCTTCTTTTAAGGAGTCTATCCGCTTATTTTGAATATATTCCAATAATTTTGCCGTAGCATCAACAGTTCTATATTTTGCAGGGACGGTATTATTTTGCTCCAACAATTGGTTAATTTCATTCATCTCTTGTATAATAGGCTGATAGCGGATGGTTGAAGCCTGCTTCATTTCCATTTGCTTTTTATTGTCCAGTCTTGGACCTATTACATATCGCATCCCGAAGATTCCTACAGCAAAAGATATAAATAGGGCAAATACGCTAACAGTAAAATTATCTGTGAACCTGTTAAATATATTAAATAATACACATCCGATAAGAATACCTAAAATGGTAAACATAGTCTGACGATTATAAAACATAATTCTATAACGTTCATTTTCTAAGACTGCGTAATGACTCGCATATCTCTTTAACAGATCATGTTCCCGCTCTAAATTTTTTTCCAGATTTTGAAGTTCCATGCTATGTAAAATTTTCGATTAGTGTGAAGATTGCTTCGTCGTGCCTCCTCGCCATGACGCGGAAAGAATAGTCTCTTCGCGATGACGCGCTAGACTATCTCTTTAAAACGCCCTCATCAAAAAGTACGTCGTTCATTTTTCTGACCGCATCCGCACTTGCATCGAACAATTTTTGTTCCTCATCCGAAAGTTCCAAAGGAACAATCCTATCCCAGCCTTTATTATTTATAATTACCGGAACACCAATATTAATATCCTCCTGCCCGAATTCGCCTTCTAAATATACAGATGCAGTAAACAATCGATTCTGATCCCTTACGATACTTTCCACCATCGCTGCGGCAGCAGCACCAGGTGCATACCAAGCTGATGTCCCGATCAAAGCCGTCAAAGTAGCACCACCTACCATCGTTTTCTTTACGATTTCAGCTTCCTCTTCTTCCGTTAAAAAACTAGAAACTGCAATACTGTTCCAAGTAGCATGCTTGATCAATGGAATCATCGTGGTATCTCCATGTCCGCCAATAACGATGGCATTCAAATCATTAGCCGAAGCATTCAATTTATCTGAAATCTGGTATTTAAAACGAGCGGAATCCAATGCCCCACCCATACCAATGATCCTGTTTTTAGGTAGTCCACTGGATTTTAAAGCTAAATAGGTCATGGTATCCATCGGGTTGGATACAATCAGAATGATAATATCTGGAGAATGTTGGATCAGGTTCTCCACTACCGTTTTTACAATATTGGCATTGGTCCCGATCAATTCTTCACGTGTCATCCCCGGTTTACGTGGGATTCCTGAAGTAATGACAGCTACCGTAGAACCAGCTGTCGCTAAATAGTCATTGGTTACTCCCGTAATTTTCGAATCAAAACCAAGTAGGGCAGAGGTCTGCATCATATCCTGGGCTTTGCCCTCCGCGAATCCTTCTTTAATATCTAATAGTACAATTTCTTCGGCAATATTACGTCTTACCAGATTATCTGCAGTGGTTGCTCCAACTGCACCTGCACCTACAACGGTTACTTTCATAGCTTTACGGGTTTTATGTTACGCTCCTTAAATCTACTAAAAAGGATTCAAAAAACCTATTAGAAAGGATATCCGATCGCCAAGTTGAATACCAGGTTCTCCCTGCGCCAATCCCTTTCCCGAATGTCAATATACTTGAAAACCCAACGATCATCCTTCGGGCGATAAGGCACGCGGAATGGAATTGCAAAGTCGGTACGAAGGATCAAAAAGTCCAGATCCAATCGTAAGCCTACACCGCCACCAACAGCCAATTCGCTCAAGAATGCGCCAGACAGTTTACCACCTGGTTTATCATCATCTTGGTTCTGTAACCACACATTACCCGCATCAATGAAAGCTGCCCAATGCAGCATGCCAGCAATTTTAGCGCGATATTCGGTGTTCAGCTCCAATTTGAAATCCCCGGTCTGGTCCGCAAAGAAATTATCCTCGCCAATGTTCTCCGGAAGAGAAGATCCTGGACCTACCGAACGCGCACGGAAAGCACGTAATCCATTAGGACCACCCGTATAATACTGCTTCAGGTATGGTAATGATCGAGAGTTTCCATAAGAATAGGAGGTACCGATCATAATACGAGAAGCTAAGGTCGAATTGGCCGTTAATTTCATATAATGCCTCATATCAGCCTCTGCTTTAATGAATTGAGAGTAGGCTGTACCGAATAATTTCTTAACCTTTCCACTATTGAAATCCGCACCTTGGATCAATCCCAGAATATTTCCGGACGTATTCAGACCCGCTTTGGCATAGAACGTATGCTTTTTATTGTTTTCCATGGTATTGGTAAACGTATAAACATAGTTAGGACCAAATGAAAACTGCGGATCCACAATGTGTCGTAACGTTGGTACTGTATCCATCTGTGCTTTATACTCATCTGAAATTCCTCTCGGTTGTACATAGATGATTTCCGCTAAAGTCAGGTTGTGATCCCGTTGGTTATTTTCCTTCCATGCATATCCATAGTTTAAGGTCATGGAATTTAAGGTATAGGCTGTTCTTCTATTCAAGAACTCATATCCCGCTTTTAAGAACGTCTTTGGAATATATTGCCTAGCAGGTGCCCATTTCCAAGGAGAAAGAAGCCTTGGCCAGGTAATACCTACTTCCGCACCATAACGGATATAACTTGAATTCAGGTTTACATTTCCACCGGTCTGTGTCTCATAACCACCAAAAACGGATGCTGTCAAGGTTTCAAATCCCTTAAAGGCATTCCGCAAAGTCCAGTTCGCTGTTACTTCCGTTCCATTGTAAACAGCAGCAGTTTTTCCGATCAGCTCCAAACGGATCGACCTTTTCTCCAAAGGTGTCAGGTAATAATAAACATCCAAGTGGTTCAGAGAATCCGGGCTATCCACAAAATCGTTCTTCACAAATTTAAACGCATTCAAATTCACCAAGTGATTGATCGTTTGGTTATGGCTCCAACGGCTATATTTATCTTTTGGCTGCACAAAAATATGATTCGCCAATACTTTTTTACGGTATTTCCGTTCCGGATCTACGATGTAATATTTATCCTCAAATTTTTCAGTATTCCTAGGGATCCTGCGTCTTGCTGTTCCCGAGGTTTCCTTATAATCTGGAAAAATGTAGACATTCCCGATATATTGCGGATGTCTAGCTTTTTCTGGTGTTTCCGGTTTTACCGTGACGAACATATCCACCTTATGATTTCCGATCGTACTATCCACTTCCACCAAAATATTATCCGGACTGAAATAATAGAATCCATTAAGTTTGAGGTCGTTGTCAATTCGGTCGCGCTCGTTCAGGATCACATCCAAATTATAGTTTGAACCTGGTTTCAATAAAGTACGATCGCTAGGGTAGTTGATCCGCCATCCAAGATCCGTCATGGTATCCACATCAAATTTGACCGAATTGATACGGTAGACCTTTCCCGGATAAGCATCGTATTTTACGGATGCATATTTTCCATCAATGAGGGTATCCGAAGCTACACGGGCATTGAAGAAACCTAGGTTCTCCATTTTTCCGCGTAGAAGATTTTCATTGTATTCACGGTTTACATCGCTTAGTTTAACAGGTTCTTGGCCATTCCGTTTTAACCAACGTCTGAAAAAATTGGTCGAACTATCCGGACCTCCGCCCATGTTCCAAAGACCAACTTTATAATAAACCCCCAGGATTTTCGAATTGGGCTTTGGTAGGAGAGCATCTTCCAGAAAGGTTTCAAAGGCTTCTTTATTTTCAACCTTCATACTATCATGATGAATTTCTACATCACCTCCAGTATACATTTTTTCACCTTCAGCCAGGTATTTGGTCGGATTACAACTACTAATTAGTATTCCGCCCAATAGGCAGGAAAATAAAAACTTATTTTTCATCTTTTCCTCCTTCCTCATCTTCGTTTTTAATGGCCGATTCATTCGATTCCTTGATTCTATCAGTAGAATCAGGCAGATTATTGCTTGTACTGTCTTGTTGTTGCTGTTTCAACTGTTCTTCTTTTTGGCGCTCTTCCACACGTTTTCTATATTCTGGATCAACCCGCATCAAACTGTCGCGGATCACCAAGCGTACGCTGTCTCGATAAGCGGTATCCGTTTCCATTCGGTCTACATCAAATCTGCGGCGGAATCCTCTACTATCTGTATTATAATATTCCTGAAGGGCTTTTGAATTCATGAATAGCTCCTTGAATTTGTTGTAGCTCATATTGATGATAAAACCAATTCCTGTTTCCACAAACTGCCCTTGCAAAGTCGCTTGATATTGGTTTTTGCGATATACACGTGCAAAATAACGACCATCTTTCGATAATTGATAATCCAGGGAAATATCGCCCGCAATGTTGGATGCTTTCTCGCCTGGTCTTGTATTTCCTTCCACTTCGAAATTCGATCCAATCGTAATCTTTAAGCGGTCATCAAATAACATCTTCGAAATGCCTACATTCAAATCCGTACGGGTCTGTGCATTTCCGGTCAAATAATCCTCTTCTGAATTGAGGTTGAAATCCAATTCTACTCCTTTGATCAAATCCGAAGCCAGGTTGTTCAATTGCGAGGTCAAGAAGGAACTCACCGTACTTCTTGCCATGGATTCTGCACCACCACCGGACAAACTTTCAAATGGATTTGCCGACATGAACCTGCCCAATGCAATCAAGGAGAATACCTGTTTGTTCAATTCGGCCGGGTCCTCCCGGATATTCGATAGGGCAATATTCACCTTGCTCACCACATCTTGGGAAACAATAGCATTACTTTCATCCAGATCGATATCAAAATTGATTTCTGGTTTAAAAAGCTCACCGGTCAGTTTCAATAATACATTGAACGGCACCCTTTGTTTATAGAGGTTCTGGCTTTCTGCACCAATCTGGTTCTGTACCAATTCTAACGTGGCAAATTTACCTGTATACACTGCAGTAATATTCAGCCGCGCATCCAAAGGGTCCCCATTCCAAGTGATCGTACTTCCTTTCTGGAAACGGAAATCTTTGGAAATTGGACCTAAAGAGAAGGTATAATCACCATCTTCCACTGTAAATGTACCAGACATGATGATCTGGTCATTGGCATCAATGGTGGTATTCAGTTCGGCCACACCCTGGATATTTAGGGCATCCTGGGTTCCTTCATCCAAGATGATCTTGAATTTCGCTTCCCGATCTGTACTTAGGTTCAGCGCAATATCATAACCAGACAAGGTATTCGATACCTTGGTCATGGAATCCAGCTGCGCAAAAACATTTGCTCTGGTTGTATCACTTTTATCCACGAATTTAACCACCCCATCCCGTTGTGCTACGCCAGGATCATCGTTCGGTACAATGAAAGAGAAGTCTGTATTCTCATTGGCTTTCACATTTCCATCGATCTTCGGCTTGTCCAAATTACCAGTAACCCGCAGGTTGGAAGTTAAATACATTTTTCCGAAGAACATATCATTATCCTCACGGGTAGAATTCATCACCTCGAAATCATCCGTTGTTAAATTCAGGTTGAAATCGAAATCCGTATAGGTCGTGGTCCGGATAGATCCGTTTAACCTCGCTGTATTATTTTTGGAATCAACAATGTTGAATTGTCTAAAAGTGATTCCTTGATCGTTAAAATATATTTTCTGATCATCAATTTTCATGTTGGAGTTCAACATGGATGCATTGATGATGGCGTCATTAAATGTTAATTCGCCATTGATCCGAGGGGCATCCATTGTTCCACGGATCTTCAGGGTTCCAGAAAGATCGCCTTGGCTGCCCTGTAGATTCCCTAAACTGAAGGCTTCGATGGTTTTGATCGTAATCGGTTTCAGATCCAAGGTCGCATCAATTTGCATATCGCCTTGTGGTGGGATGATCACATCTCCGATCAATTGTACATCATTGCCGTTTTCGGTAATGCGTACATCTGCAGAATAAGTGTTTTCCTTGATGTTATTCACCTTTACCAACACATTCCCGATAGTATCTTTTCCGAAGTAGAACTTATCGATCGTTAGGTCGGATACAAAAACTGGATTCGCCTCTAATCTCGAAACTGTCGCATTACCATTGATACCGCCTCCCAAATTTAAGGATTCTGATTCCAGCATATTGGTGATGGTCTCGATCCTAAAATTGTTAAAAGTTAAATCGATAGGGGCATTCAGTGTGGAATCTTTTGATTGGATCACGAGCTCCTGGCCATCATTGGATAGGCGGAAGGCATTTGCACGGATGCCATTACTACCAAAGGTTAACTGGTTGTTTGGATTGATGGACCAATTTTCATAATTCAGCATCAAGCCATCCTCTTTCAAGGAGAAATTATAATTGTTGTTATCCACATTCATAAAGGCTCCTAAGTGGTACTGCTCTTTATCTTCTTTATCTTTTATCCAAAGCCCTAAATCGACTTTGTTTTCCACCACATTACCCGATAGGACGGTATTGTTCAATTCAATGTTATTGACAATGATATGGCCGATCAAGGTGTTATAGTAGAGGGTACTATCTGCCGTAATGATATCCATACCTACATTTTCTACTTCCGTACCGGCATAGATAATCTTAGGTGCTAAGAGTTTAGCCATTAAGGTTCTGTCCTGGCTATTGAACGTACCATCTAGGGTAATGTCGTCCATGACCTCTAAATCAGGTAGGAAATCCCTAATGATCCGGGCATTATTTAAGCGAGCAGAAAATTCGAATTGCTGCGGTGAATAGGTCAGTACAGTTCGATCGTTCGAAGGATTATAATAGGTGCGAACTATATCGGTTATCGATGCGCCTAATTCCGTCAATTTATATTTTCCGGTCAAGTGGCCATTCAAGAATTCCGAACTTAGTATCAAGGTATTCTTGCTGGTATCGGATTTTGCGGTTAAAGCAACGGTATCCAATACATATCGTTCATCATTGTAAGCAATAGAGGAGTTGACCACCTTTAATGCGCCATTTAAATGATCAAGGTCGAAGGTTTCAAAGTCTGCCGTGATCTTTCCGTGATAGCGAAGGTTCTGGTCCATCAATTTCAGGTTTTTGAAATTGATACTATCGATCATCATTTCGGCAAAGATCTTCGGATAGGCACCGCTCATGTCTGCAGAAATAGAAGCATCCAGGTCGACATTCGGATCGCCACTGTTGATGGTTCCTGCAATATCCCCACGGTTTGCGTTCATGTCAAAATTGATGTCGTGATAACCATAGCCCATCGCGTCAAAGCGGTTGATGGTACCTGTAATATCGGCTACCATGGTTTTCGGATTCAAACCTGTTCCATTTACCTGTGCTTGCGCAGCAACAATCCCGAGAACGGAATCTTGCTTCAGGAATTGACCAAGATTGAAGTTGTCTACCGTAACAAAGGCATTATAAGTCGTATCGCGACCCATATTCAATTTTCCATTGACAGTCGCATTCCCTTGCTCGGTAACCAGTTTTAAATTGGCATCAAAACCACTCATTCCGCCTTTAAAGGTTCCTGCCAAACTGATGTTTCTTGGTAATTGTATACTATCTGGCATCAAAGAAGGAGCGATTAATCGGTTAAGATCAGCTCGACCGGTCACTAATTTCTTGATGTTCAGGTCCAGGTACATTTTATCCATATCAGGTAATCCTTTTATATGGGCGGTAGCAATTACGTGGGTATTATCTAACGTTTTAAATTCAAAACGTGGAATCCTAAGATCATTGAGTTTCCCTGTAACACGGCCGTCGATGTAGAAACGTTTGTTCATCAACGGTCTCATTACTTCCTGTTTTTCAAGGTCAGGAGCCAGGAAACGGATATCCCGCATGTCGATATGGCTTTTCTTGATGTTGGCCAAGATGGTCATGCTGGATGGATTATTGGAGACAGCGTCTAAAGAAGTATAAGAAACTTGAATTTCATCCTCTATTCGGGTGTATGGCGTTTCGATCAATAGGTTTTTAACGGTTGCCCCTTGGTTTCCATAAACAAAATCGCCTCTCAATTGCTTAAGATAGAATCCGGAATGATCCTTAGCAGTTACATTGTCCAGCTCCCCGGAAATGGAGTCTGCCGAATAATAAAGATTGTCCATCGCCGCTGCTAGATCGGTCATTTTAAGATTGAAATAATCAATTCCTTTGGTTCTTGGCTGATTATCGTCTTTGAACCAGAAATTGGATTTGTCAATCACCAATTTATCAGCTGAAACCACCCAATTAATACTGCTGGTATCTGAATCAGCTTTATCATCCTGCTTTTTAACGGTTTTTCCAAGAAGTACTTCCGAGTCAGAACCATCCAGTTTGATCTCTTTTAGTTTAACGATCTCCTTATTCAGGTCTAGTTGTTCAACATTAGCCAATAACTCCTTGATGTCAAACTTGGTTTTCATGTTATTGGCCTCATCATCGTATTTCACCAAGATGTTTTTCAGATTCAAGGTATTTATGCCGAGATCAGGAAGGAGGGAAGTAGCTTCGACGGTTGGGTCGTTGATTCCGAAATCGGAGGCATCCGGTGCTTCTTCCGATTCGGCCACCGCCCACTGCTTAATAACGGCCGTTAATCCATCGATGTTAACCACTGGCATATCAAAGGCCATATTTTTCGTCAGATCAAATCTTTTGACCCTAGTATCGAAATGTTTTAGGAAAAGGTCTGCCGAAGTCCCAATAACGTCATCCTTATAGACAAACTTTATATCATCAAAATTGACTTTATCGATATCAAAAACCAAAGCAGATGTGCTATCAGCAGTGGTTGTACTTTCCTTTTCCGTAGCAAAAGCATTCACGATATAAGCAAAATTGAAAGTACTATCCGGAAGGGATCGATTGATTTTGGCGGTAATTCCCTTGAGCTCAAACTCTTCGATTTCAATCGTGTTCTTCAATAATTTGAACATATTGATGTCCACTTTTAACTCTTGTCCAGCCAATAAAGTGTCCTTGGATTGATCTTCAAAATATACATTTTCCAGAACCAATTTTTTAGGAAAGGTAATGTTGATATGGCCAATATCTACGGGGGTTCCGATTTTATTTTCCAGATAATTGGTCACTTTGCCCACAATATAATTTTGTACAGCGGGTAAACGAACGAGGAATATTACAAGAAGAATGAGTGCGATTATTGATCCTATTATCCATAGGAAGGTCTTTAACGCAATACGGCCAAATCTATTCAAAGCGGTTGAATGTTCTTTTATACTAATTAATTAATCAATTTAATAACAAGGATAAACTTATTTTGTTTATCCACGGCTTAAATTAATGCTATTAAACAATCCTACAAATATAGCTTATGAAAAGGAAATTCTTCCTTTTTTGGTTAATTATAAACATGTTGCAACAGCTTATTTTTGAAATATCTACTGCTATCGGATATAGGGAAAAGACCTGTTGCCTTCAGTTTTAAGTACGGTTTAAGTGAGGTGTAAGTGAGTTGTAAGTGACTTTTTGCACTTACAACTCACTTACATGTCACTTAAACCTCACTTGCACCAAGAAACGAACAAGTTGAAAAAGTATTGAAATACAAAAAAAAGAAGGTGTCTAAAAAGGCACCTTCTTCTGTTTTATAGCTTTCTGGAGCTCCATTATAATTTCATGAGCAATATTAGGCTGCAAGTCGATGTTTTGTACTTTTCAG
>NZ_JAYLLN010000033.1:0-43615 GCF_037126265.1 Sphingobacterium tenebrionis | reverse complement strand
TTAGGGCGGCCAAAAACGGCTACCCTAAACAGGCTGGCAATAGACCGCCTAAAACCCGAAATTACAAAAAAAAGATAAAATTGACTTGTATATTAACACAGAATCTAAAAAAGATGTCTTAAAGAAATAACCCCGTCATTAAAAAATGGCGGGGTTTTTTATGGCAAACATAAAATTCAAAGTGCTTCTATCCAATAGTCCGAGTCTTTGACTCAAACAAAAAACGCTGTAGCCAGTGGAATCGGAGAGGAATCTCGTAATTGATCCAAGACCAATTAGAACAAACTATGAAATGGAAATTTATTTTTGTAACCCTAGCAATCGTTGTCATCATTGTAAACTTACCAATAATCAACAAGAACATTTTATTGATGATAGATGGAAATGATCCTTTTAGATATTCTAATTCGAATGCATCCTTTACACGAGAGGAGTCATTTGAATTTAAGGATCCTTATTTGACTAACTGGTCAATAAATCGTTTCATAGAAGAAACAAATCCTTCCGATGCAGACAAACAAGTCTTTCGTCTTTATAAAATCAATCCGTTATGTTTTTGGAGATGGTCTTACTATATTTCTATTAGCAGGAATTATAAGTATAAATCTTGGGACGATATAGGACTAAATCGAGTTCCATACGACCCGGAGAATATGTGGCAGGATTTTTAAAAGAAGTTATTTAAAAAAATCCGTGTTTTAAAGGAGAGGAAATGAAAAGTCAATAGAGGTGTCTAAAAAGTCACCTTCTTTTTCTATTATTTGGGATGTTATTAAAAATAATTTTTTTTGTAAATTTTGGATAATAACATCTGTTATATTATCCATTCCTAATATTGCAAATATCCTTTTCCTATGAAACTTGATCGATACAACTATTATACGCCCCAGTGTTGATAACGGATATGTGCCTTCCACCAATCTAAATAATAATATGAATTTTGAAATTGCTTATAGTTATCTGAATATTTTAAACCTGAGTCCCAAACAAGGATTAAACCTGTACGAAAATAAGCAGTCAAATAGTCAAAAATACCATGATATTAACAACAATTTTCAGCATTTATGGGTGAACCTATATATTATGAACTACGTTCTTACAAGCATAAAAATCAAATTATTGACTATACCATAAATTTTAACAATTAAGTTATGATCAAAACAAAAACCTCCCTTTACCTTCTTTCTGTAAGCCTTTTACTTGTTGGATTTCTATCATCTTGTATTAGCACTAATCTGGCATATATGAAGAATCAAAATATGAACAAGCTCTCATTGGGCATGAACATTGAACAAGTTTCGGATCTATTAGGCAAAAAGTATGTTATTTCTAAAAAAGAAATTGTCAACCAAGACACGCTTGAAATAATATCATATAGAGGATTCCCAAATGATGAAGAAGTTTATTTATTTACGTTCAAAAATAATAAGTTAGAAAAATGGGAAAGAGAATTTATACCTAAATACAGAGTTATGGAACAAAAGTGATAACACTTTCTAGCTACAGTTTTTTTCATAACAAAATTGATGTAGCGTCAAATCCATTCATGGAACTTATCGTCCTTGCGAGGGGTATACGTCATTGCGAGGAACGAAGCAATCTTCACACATATCGAAAGATTGCTTCGTCGTGCCTCCTCGCAATGACGATGTTAATTGCAGACTATCTAATATCTATAATCTAAAATCTAACATCTAACATCTATAATCTAAAATCTCCCATCCTTCCAAACCTTCTCTGCCCAGCGGCCAACAAACCAGAAGGAAACAGCGATCAAGAGAAAGAAAATAGTACGGTTGATGTTATCCCAGAGGTATTCAACGAAACGGGTGTATAGGTTCAGGATGAAGAATACAAAACCGATATCCCTGGCAGCATGGTCTTTAGTTTTCATGCCATAGATGGCCAATGCGAGGGATAGACCGATTCCCAATAATCCCCAATAAAAGATCTGGAACTGTCGTACCTTCAACCATTGTTCATAATCGCTGAAGTTTCCGAAGATGGAAAGCAACCACAGGGCGATCATGGTATACAAAAGACCAACCACAAAAGAGGTGGATTGAAAGTAGACCAACTTCTTGATACGCGGTTGGATAAAATAGGCGAAGGCTGTCAACAATATTCCGAAAATGGTAAACCGCAGCGGGTAATTCATACCCCAGAATTTAAAGCCCCAATTACTATGATAGGCCGTTTCTGTGGCGAACCATATCCCCAAAGCCACCAAGGTAAACACCCAGATCAACTTGGAACTCAGTTTTACCGAAAGGACGGCATAAATAACAATGGATAACAGAAATAGAATCGTATAGTGGTTTTCAGTACGGTCAAGGATCTGCCCGAGGAAACCGATACTGGCGGCGGTGGAAAAAGATCCGGCCAACATCATGGTCTCATTGGAAAAAGTCTTATCGGGATATTTCTTTTTATTCCGGAAGCCCCAGAGGTAGAACATCACCGCCAAGGCGGCAAAAAACAGACAGAACACCACATTCGGGGTGTCGTAAAACTGCTGCACCAAGGTCTCCAGGTAATTATCGGAAAACATGGATACAACCGCCAGGATTAAGGACGCTAAAGCGATCCACATGGCATATCGCGCAAGTACGCCCCACTCAAAACCCTTATCATCCAAATTGCCTTTCAGCTCTGCCACTTTCTCACCAGGCAGCAAGGCCTGATCTTCCCAATGTTTAAGCGCATCTTCGATGATTTCCCGCTCATTCTTACTTACGTCCAGCTTCTTCAAAATATCAAATTTGTTAATTAAAGGTAATAAAAATCAGTAACTTTGCATTTGCAAAAATTAGTTTGATGGCCCAACAAAAAACAATTGATCTTGGTGACCAAAGTGAGGTAGAAGTATTTGGAGCTCGAGTTCATAATCTGAAAAACATAGACGTATCTTTTCCTAGAAACCAACTGGTAGTCGTAACTGGCTTAAGCGGAAGTGGAAAATCTTCCCTGGCATTTGACACGATCTATGCCGAAGGTCAGCGCCGGTACATGGAGACCTTCTCGGCCTATAGCCGCCAATTCCTTGGTGGTATGGAACGCCCGGATGTGGACAAAATCTCGGGCCTGAGCCCCGTGATCTCCATCGAGCAGAAGACCACCTCCAAGAACCCGAGATCTACCGTTGGAACCATCACGGAAATCTATGATTTCCTGCGTCTGCTCTATGCCCGTATCGGGGAAGCTTTTTCCTACGTATCCGGCAAGAAGATGGAACGCATGTCGGATGATGAGATCACCGATAGGATCCTAAAAGAATTTGAAAGCGAAGGGATCTATATCCTGGCCCCCGTGGTAAAAGGCCGTAAAGGTCATTACCGCGAACTGTTCGAACAGATCCGCAAACAAGGCTATACCAAAGTGCGTGTGGACGGAGAGATATTGGATATCGCCCCTAAAATGCAGGTGGACCGCTATAAGATACACGATATCGAAATTGTGGTAGACCGCATTTTGGTGGAGGTCAATTCCAGGAAAAGATTGTTCGACAGCATCGGACAAGCCTTAAAAACCGCAAAAGGGATTATCAAGATTGCCAATAAGGAAAACAAGGAACAGTTCTTCAGTAGGTATTTGATGGACGCAGAATCGGGCATCTCCTACGATGAACCCCAACCGAATACCTTTTCCTTCAATTCGCCCTATGGCGCATGCCCGCGTTGCGATGGTTTGGGCTACATCTATGAAATCGATAAGAAGATCGTTATTCCGGATCGCAGCCTGAGTATACAAAAAGGGGCCATTCTTCCTCTCGGACCTTCCAAAGAGTCCTGGACTTTTGCCGTATTAAAGGCAGTAGCTAAAAAATATGACTTCTCCTTATCAACAGCCATCGAAAAATTACAGGAAGATACGATCGATATGCTTCTCTTCGGTGCTGAAGAACCGGTGAACCTTACGGTTTCCTATGGTTCCTATGGCGCTAGGGAATATAACGTGCAGTTCCAGGGTATTTTCAAGATGCTGGAAGAAATGAGCGGGAAATACCAGGATGATAACCAATCCTTGGAGGAATTCAGAACCCAAGTGGTCTGTCCGGAATGCGAAGGCGCAAGATTAAAAAAGGAATCCCTACATATTAAGGTAGATCAAAAGAATATTGCGGAATTGGCAGAAATGGATATTGTTGCCTTGTTCCATTGGTTCGATGGGATCGAAGAAAGACTTTCGGAACGCCAGAATATCATTGCAACCGAGATCATCAAAGAAATCAAGACCCGTATCGGGTTCCTATTGGATGTAGGTCTGAATTATTTGACCTTGAACCGCAGCTCGAAAACCCTTTCCGGCGGGGAGGCCCAACGTATCCGTCTGGCCACCCAGATTGGTTCCCAATTGGTGAATGTACTTTATATCCTGGATGAGCCAAGTATTGGTCTCCATCAGCGCGATAATGAACGCTTGATCAATGCCCTGAAAAACCTTCGGGATATCGGCAATTCCGTTCTTGTTGTGGAGCATGATAAGGATATGATCATGCATGCCGATTATGTGATCGACATGGGGCCAGCAGCCGGTGTATTCGGCGGTAAGGTAGTGGCACAAGGAACGCCTAAGGAATTGATGAAGGCGCATACCCTAACCACGGATTACCTGAACGGTACAAAACAGATTCATTATAACAAAGAAAAACGTGCAGGAAATGGCCATACGCTTTCCTTAAAAGGCGCTAAAGGGCATAACCTGAAGAATGTGAGCATCGATATTCCCTTGGGGAAATTGGTACTGGTAACGGGTGTTTCTGGTTCTGGAAAATCCAGCCTCATCACCAATACCCTATATCCGATTCTGAACCATCATTTCTTTAGGGCAAAAGCAAAACCACTTCCCTACAGCAAGATCGAAGGCTTGGAACATGTGGATAAGGTGATCGAAATCGATCAATCGCCGATCGGAAGAACGCCTCGATCCAACCCTTCCACCTATACTGGTGTATTTTCAGATATAAGAGCTTTATATGTACAGCTTCCGGAAGCAAAAATCCGTGGGTATAAACCCGGCAGATTCTCCTTCAATGTAAAAGGTGGGCGTTGCGAAACCTGCCAAGGTGCCGGAATGAAGATCATCGAGATGAATTTCTTGCCGGATGTTCAGGTTCCTTGTGAAACCTGTAATGGAAAGCGCTATAATCGAGAAACCTTAGAGGTAAGGTATAGAGGAAAGTCGATTTCTGATGTTCTGGATATGAGTATTGATGAAGCGGTAACCTTCTTTGAGAATATCCCTTCCATATATCGGAAGATCAAGACCCTGCAGGATGTGGGCTTAGGCTATATTACACTAGGGCAATCCTCTACCACCCTTTCCGGTGGGGAGGCACAACGGGTAAAACTAGCGACCGAACTTTCGAAAAAAGATACTGGTAAAACTTTCTACATTTTGGATGAACCAACAACTGGATTACACTTTGAGGATGTCAATGTGTTGTTAGGGGTGATCAACAGGCTGGTGGACCGTGGAAATACCATGATGATCATTGAGCATAACATGGACATGATCAAAGCGGCCGACTGGGTGATCGATATGGGACCTGAAGGTGGTAAAGAAGGTGGAAAGGTATTATTCCAGGGAACTCCAGAAGACCTGATCAAACAGAAGAACAGTGAAACAGGAAGATTCCTGAAGCTGGAAATGTAAGGAATCAATTGGGTCTTAGGTAAAAAATGCTGTCCGAAGATTATAGATCATCGATCAATACAGCTGTAATATGTTGCCTAAACCGAGTTCTTACGGGTTTATCGTTTTTCAAGGCTGGTTTCCATTTCGGTGATTTTTTCATCACCCGAAGGGTTTCTTCCACAAAGGCGGGACTAAGTTTATTTTTATTGATGACATCCACGTCACAGACCGATCCATCTTCGCAGACGGTAAATTCCATAATGGCCGTTTGCTTCGCTCCAAAATCGGCATATTGGGTACTATCCATCATTTCAATGGCATCCATTAGTTTGATGTTGTTGGTGAGGAACTGCTGCCAACTTCGCGATCCACCATTAAATTCGGGGATCCGATCCACATCCTTAACGATGCTGGTATCCACTTTTGCTTTTTCTTGGGCAGTTGCAAAAGAAACGAGGAGAGCCAATATGGGGATAAAAAACAAGCGCATAATCATAGTATGATTATAAATATACAACAAAACCAGCAATAAGCTGGTTTTGTTCTATTTAGGGAGTTGAATATCTTTCTTAAATCCACCGTTTTCATCAGTCAAAAAGCTCATGGGCTGATCCGGATTTTTGATGATCTCAAACAGGGTGAATCCCCAAGGCTTCCAAAAGTTCTCCAAGACCTGACCGTAGGTCTTCACCTGCCAATTATCAAAAATAGGCTTCATGGTCCAATCGTTCAAAGGCATCGGCTCTACAAAAACCTTATCGGGAACTTCCATATACGTATATTCCGGAAGGCGGTTGAACAGGTAGGCCGAATAGAAATACCGGGCACAGATTTCCTCGAACTGAATAGGATGCAAGGTTTCACCTTTAATTTTTGCCAATGCTTCTTCATGATAGATAGCATGGGTGCCATTATCCTGTAGGGTAGCGATCAAACCAAAATCACCCATACGCAAGGAAAAGATCAAGGTGTTGATCTCATCCCTATACATAAAGGTATTCTCCGGATTATCTACCGGAAACACTTCAATGGTAAAAGGGTTTTTATGTTCAAATTCCATGGGAACAATCAGAGACTGCAACATGGCATGCAGGTTCCGGAATTTTTGGACTAGCGCCTGGGAGAAGTTCATTTCTTCGCCCGAAAGTACGGCCTGTTTAATACCTGCCTGGATCTCATTGAACACAACGCCGTAAAGGATTTTTGAAATCCATTGGAACAATTCCAATTGGCTAAGGTCCTTCATGGCCTCATATCCGATCTCCGCAGCTTTTTGGACCTTATTTTCCAGTTGGGAAATGGTCTCTGCCACTTCTGCCGAGCAGGGCAGCTGCAATTGCTTATAGGTACGCATGCTCTCATCCAGCATCTTGAAGGGTTGGTCTTCCAATTGGAAAGCCTGCATCATCCAGACCGGAAAAACCTGGATCCGCTCATCAGCAGATGTAAGGGTTTTACCGGATAAAAAACAGGTATTCGGGTCAAATTTAAAATACAAGAATGGATTATACAGTTTTGTCGCCATAGGCAGCAAAGGTAAGGGAAATGATGTATACTAGTTCAAAAAATTCTTGATTGGGAAGGAAAGTTCGGCTGCTTTGTTCCAGACCATGAAATGCCCCCCTCCTTTTATCCGGATGCTGTAATCCACATGTTGAATGGGAAGAAGATGGTCCTTATCGCCATGCAGGTGTAAGCAGTTCACTGGCACCTGTTTATTCTCCCAATGAACGATCTTATCGATTGCCCATTTCAGGAATTCCGGATCCGTATCCTGAATGATCTCCTTGAAAAATTCCTGATCAGCTTCATCCTTGACACCAAATAGCCAGGTCAGCACTTTCATGGATGCTTTACTGCTTGGGGCATCGGGCAAGAGTTTATGAAGGGAAAGCCATTTAGAAATACCCAATAGTTTGGGCAGTTCATCCTTTGTTTTGGCGGAAGAGATCAATACCGTTTTTTTGAAATCGTAATATTTTGCCAATTCAGAAACGCACATGCCGCCAAAGGATAGTCCAAGAACGAGCGCTCCTTGTTTGGGGATCTGATAATGGTCGGCCAAGCGAAATACATAACTTTCAAAAGCTTCGGAAGTTCTTGGCTTCAGCCAATCGACATAGACCACTTCAAATCCCGAAAGATCCAATTTGGCAAATACCCGACGGTCTGCCCCCAAACCAGAAAAGACATAGATTTTCTCCATATCCCTAAGGTAGTGAAAAGAGCTTGTATTATTTGGCTTACTAAGCGATATTTACTTTGAAGTTCTCGAACAGAAGAGCGGCGTCCTGAAGCTGTCCTTGTTGGTTTTTCACGCCTTTTAGCACCGATGTTTTTCCCTTCTCCAGGAGATTCTTCATTTCCTTTTCTTCCAGGAAAACACCGTTCAGCGTACGCCAGATCTTGAAATCACAACCTCGGGCATAATGATCGCATTGGGCGACTTTCTCAAACAGATGGATCTGGCCATTGGCACATTTAGGACATTTGATCTTCCCTTTCTGCAATGGTTTCAGTTCTTCATGGGCAATGGCAATGCGCAGCTGCAATAATTCCTTGGTGATCTTCTCCGTGTAGTCCTTGATATGTTTCATGAACACCTCATAACTTACCTTATTCGCGCGCATTTCCTCCAGTTTCTGTTCCCATTTTCCGGTCAGGGTTACTTTAGCGATAGAGCGATCCTTGACCAATTGGTAAACCGCCAATCCCTTTTCGGTTGGGATCAATTTCTTTTTGTCCCTTTTGATGTAGTCCCGTTGGAACAGGGTTTCAATGGTGGCTGCACGGGTAGCAGGTGTACCCAATCCACAATCCTTCATCGCCTGACGCAATTCTTCGTCTTCGATTTCTTTTCCAGAGGTTTCCATGGCCTTTAACAGGGAAGCTTCCGTATGTATGGGCTTAGCCTTGGTAAAGCGTTCGGAAAGATCGATCTGTAATACTTCTAGGATTTCTGCCGGTGAAAGTTTGGGCAAAGCCGCATTTTCATTATCCTGATCATCGTTATTTTTATCTTCTTCGGGGATTTCGACCTGATCGGCAGACAAGCGCCAACCGTACTGTCGGATCACGGTACCTTTAGCGATCAATTCGATGCCGGCCGCATCAATGTTTACCGTGGTGATATCCTTGATACAAACCTCTGAAAAACTCTCCACCATCCGCTTAGCGATCATGTTGTAGATATTTTGCTGATCCATTGGCATAGGAGCAGGTTTTTCATCCGTAACGAGCAGGGCATGGTGGTCAGTGACTTTCTTATCATCTACCGATCGTTTATTCAGCTTAGCTCCTATCAGGTTTTTACTGATCACAGCAATGCTTTCTGTCGCCGTATCGGCCAGGTGCTGAAATAATTCTTCGATCTTTTCAAACACATCCTCGCCAATATAGCGGGATCCGGTACGCGGATAGGTGATGACCTTCTTTTCGTATAGTGTTTGGGCGATACTGAGCGTCTGATCAGCTGAATAACCATATTTTTTATTTGCATCCTGCTGAAGGGAGGTAAGATCGAACAATAAGGGCGGTTGTTCCTTCGTTTCCTTCGCCTCTACATGCGTTACTTGGGCATCCATGCCTACATGTAGCTTGGCTACACTGGCCTCGGCATCTTCCTTCTTATCGATTTTCTGGCTAGTGGCCTTGAAGGAGATTCCATCCTTTTCAAAACCTGCCTGGATCTTGTAGAATGCGGTTGATTTAAAGTCCTTATTCTCCAGGTATCTGGCACAGATCATCGCTAGGGTCGGTGTTTGCACCCGCCCTAAGGATAATAGGCCTTTATTTCCTGCAGCCAAAGTAAGGGCTTGGGTGGCATTGATACCGATAAGCCAATCGGATTCTGACCGAGAACGGGCAGATTGGTAAAGGCTATCGTATTCGGAACCATCCTTCAAGTTGGCAAAACCTTCCTTAATGGCTTTATCGGTCTGGGAAGAGATCCAGAGACGTTTGAATGGGATATTTGATTGGAGGTAATAGTAGATGTTCCGGAAGATCAGCTCCCCTTCCCTCCCCGCATCCGTCGCCACGATGATTTCTTCTGCTTGGTCGATCAGCCATTTGATGGTGTTCAACTGTTTTAAGGCTCCGGCATCATCCACCTGTTTCCCATCCTTACGGACCTTCTTCACTTCTAAGGCAAAGTTTTCCGGAATAATAGGCAGATTGGATACCGACCAATTGTGAAAACCATAGGCTTGCGGGGTACATAATTGGACCAAATGCCCAAATGCATAGGTAAAGGCATATCCATTTCCACTGATATATCCATCCTTGATTTCCTTTGCACCCATAACCCGGGCCAAATCCCTCGCCACAGAGGGTTTCTCTGCTATCACAACGGTACGCATCTTTATCTTCTAATTAATAAAGTAATCTGTCTAAATACTAAATACTATCTACTAAATACTCAAATTAATCCAGCGAGGCAATCGATATCCCCTTGATCTTCCTGTAAAGATCTACCGCATACACATCGGTCATCCCGGAAACAAAATCCAATACAGATCGGATTTTGGAATAGGTATCCTCCTCCTTACTATGGAATTGGGAAGGGATCATGGCGACCAATTTTTTATCGAACAAGGATTTGTTCGATTTCAGATAGGCCGGCACAAATTCCTCTAAGAGCGCATTCATCACCTTGAAACCGGCAATTTCGATCTGCACCACAGTTGCCGCATTGTATATTTTCTTAACAGAGATCTGCGAGATTGTTTTCATATGGGCGACGATATCGTCATTCAATGCATCCATGAGCGGTTTTTGGAAGGTTCCAGCCAAGAATTGGTCCTGGTTGTCCACAAATACTTCCGCGCAGGCATTGATCAAGGTATTGATGGCTTTGGCGCGCAATAGTGCTACCCTACTGGATGGATCTTCCAGATCTGCCAAACGGGACTTTAGGTTTTCACCTCCACATAAAGGCAACAACAAGGCTTCTACCTCTTCGTAACTCAATATCTTCAGGTGATGGGCATCTTCCAGATCGATGATATTGTAACAGATATCATCCGCCGCTTCTACCAGATACACCAAGGGATGCCTCAAGTATCCTTGAGGATTGGCTGGGTCTCTTTCCAGTCCCAACTCTTGGGCTATCTTTTCAAAGGTTTCCTTTTCCGCATCGAAGTAACCGTATTTTTTACGGTGATGGGAACCTTTGATATGGCCATCAATGGCAGCACAAGGATATTTTACGATGGCCGCAAGGCTGGTATAGGTCAATGCAAAACCTTTCGGATCCTTTCCATTAAATGGATGGGTCAGGATGCGCAAGGCATTGGCATTCCCTTCAAAATGGGTGATATCTGCCCATTGTTCTTTCGTTAGCATCTCCTGGTATTTCTGCCCTTTACCATCGGTAAAAAAGGAAGAAATAGCGGCTTCGCCGGAATGTCCGAATGCAGGATTTCCCAGGTCGTGGGATAGACAGGCTGCAGAAACAATATTGCCGACCTCCTGAAGGTAAGGCGCTTCTTCATCAATGTTTGGGTTGTTCTTTTTCAGCAGGTTATAGAACAAGCGTCCCAATGACCTTCCAACCGAGGCAACCTCCAAACTATGGGTCAACCTGTTGTGGACAAACACTGCGCCTGGCAATGGAAATACCTGTGTTTTATTTTGTAAACGTCTAAAAGGAGAGGAAAAAATCAAACGGTCGTAATCCCGTTGAAATTCCGATCGTGCATCAAATTGTTCACTTGGCAACCGATCTTCATATCCCCACCTCTTTGCTGATATTAATTGTTTCCAGTTCATCTCCAATATAGGCTTTTGGATTGCAAATATACGTTTTTAAAAGGGGAGCTTGACCTAAAAGTTGGATTTTCGGCGGAAGAGACCCATCAGCAGATTAATCGGATAGATGAGCTGCATCCAGAGGAGGATCGCCATCGAACCTGTAAATAATTCGGATATTTTATCCATGGCATACCGCTGGAGAAAGGAGTAGCTGATGATGTTGATGGACAGGAACGTAAAACAGATAAAATGCATATATCCCCAACGGGAAGATTGCAGGAATTTAAAGGTAAAAAGGTAAAGCAAGGCAAATACCAAGGCGGTAAGGGCTAAAACCCAAACAATATTTCGTTCGGGAAAAACATATTGGTCGCCTTGGAAGGGAATACGGGCGATGGCGTCGGCAGGTACCACCAGCATGGAAAAGAGAAACAATAGGAAACTGAGCAGAAAGAATAAGGCGTAGAGTTTGTTCATATACTTGATTTTTACCAATTTACAAAAATCAGAAGAAATATTAAAGCCTTTTCTCGTTGCTAAGGCGTTGCATATTTGCTATCTTTAGAAACAATAACCGATAATAGCATGACGACTTACCCGCTACCCTTAGCAAAGGATTTTGAAGACAAAATAAACAATAAGAACACCCACCTGATCACGTTGAGAAACCGGGCAGGGATGCAGATTGCCCTAACGGATTATGGTGCCCGATTGGTGAGTGCATTGGTACCGGATAAGTATGGTAACCTGATCGATGTGGTTTTAGGTTTTGACAGTATAAAAGGTTATGTAAATGCCCAGGAACAATATCATGGGGCTACGATCGGTCGGTTCTGCAACCGTATTGCAGCAGGGAAATTCTGTATTGATGACCAGGAATTCACCCTCGCGCTGAACAATGGTCCGAACAGTCTGCATGGCGGAAAGGAAGGTTTTCATACCAAAGTATGGGACAGGCAGGTCAGTTTTAAGAAACTGGTGGATTTCTATTATGTCTCTGCAGATGGTGAGGAGGGTTTTCCAGGCGAACTGAAGACTTCGGTATCCTATGAGCTGAGCAATGAGAATGAGATCATCATCAAATTTCGGGCAACCACAAATGCCACAACCATCATCAACTTAACCAATCATGCCTATTTCAACCTGAATGGCGAAGGGAATGGCGATGTATTGAACCATATTGTTCAAATAAATTCGGATGAATTTGTTCCCATCAACGATCAACAGATTCCGGAAGGTGGTGTTATGCCGGTGGAAGGCACTGCCTTTGATTTTAGGGAACCAAAGAGCATCGCGCAGGATTTTGAGGCCAAAGAGGAACAATTGATAAACGGGACAGGTTATGACCATTGCTTTGTGAACAAACAACCCTTAAGCCAGGCTGCAGCACATGCCTATTCGAAGGACAGTGGAATTTGTTTGGAGGTTTTTACTACGGAGCCTGGCCTACAATTCTATACCGGAAATTTCCTGGCAGATGATCAGGGAAAATCAGGACATAAATATTTGAGGTATGGGGGCTTTTGTTTTGAGGCCCAGCATTATCCGGATAGCCCTAACCAAAAAGATTTCCCGACAGTGCTTTTAAAACCTGGAGAGGTGTTTCAGAGTGAGATTCGATATAAATTCAGCATAAAAAAGGAGGCTTAAGCCTCCTTTTTCAATAATTCGTTTAACGCTTTCTCTACTTTTTCGAATCCGAACTCAGCCTTGACATGCTGGAACATCCGTTCGATCTGGTCGTTGCAAAGGTTTCCTATACTTCCCTCATGGGTATGATTTACCTCTTTCGCGGGTTGGAATTTCCCTTCTTCAATCGCTAATCCTATGTTTTTATAGGCTTCCCGGAACGGGATACCATTTAGTACCTCATTGTTGACAACCTCTACCGAGAACAGGTAATCGTATTTAGGGTCATCTAGGATATTATCTTTAATACTGATATTCTCCAACATGTATTTTGCAATAGCCAAACAGTCATTAAGGGATTGGAATGCTGGAAACAGGTTTTCTTTCAGCAATTGGAGATCACGGTGATAACCTACCGGAAGGTTGCTGGTCATCATGGCAATTTCGTTTGGTAATGCCTGGATCTTATTGCATCTGGAACGGATCAATTCAAATACATCGGGATTCTTCTTATGCGGCATGATGCTAGATCCGGTCGTCAAATGGGCCGGAAAAGAAATGAAACCGAAGTTCTGGTTGATGAACAAGGTAACATCCATGGCAAATTTAGCCAGTGTGGCTGCAATGGAACTCATCGCTTGGGCAAGGATCCTTTCGGTCTTGCCTCTTCCCATCTGTGCATAAACCACATTGTAGTTGAGGTCTTCAAATCCCAATAAGTTGGTGGTCATGGTACGGTTCAATGGAAAGGATGATCCGTATCCTGCGGCAGAACCCAATGGATTCTTATTACAGATATGCCAAGCTGCTTTTAACAATTGAAGGTCATCCACCAAACTTTCCGCATAAGCGCCAAACCATAATCCAAAGGATGAAGGCATAGCAATCTGTAGGTGGGTATAACCTGGCATCAATACCTGCTTATGCTGATTGCTCAATTGGATAAGCTGCTGGAAAAGTGCTTCGGTATTTTTAAAGATAGATTCGATCTCTGATCGGAAATATAATTTCAGATCCACCAATACCTGATCATTTCTTGACCTTCCGGAATGGATTTTCTTGCCTGCTTCTCCAATCCGTTGGGTAAGCATCATTTCTACTTGGGAATGCACATCCTCGACCGAATCTTCAATCAGGAATTTGCCATCCAGGATTTCTTGGTAGATATTTTTAAGTTCTTTTTGGACCAAGGATAGATCCTCATCTGTCATCAGGTTGATGCTGTTGAGCATTCGGGTATGCGCAAGGGATCCCAATACATCTGCACCTGCCAGGTGCATATCCATTTCACGGTCCTGCCCTACGGTAAATGACTCGACAAACGAATCAACATCGATATTTTTTTGCCAAATTTTCATGTGTGCGGTATCTCGAACAAAAGTACCAATATCTGTAGAATTTACAATATGGAATCAAAATCTGTTGAATTGTTGGGGAATTGGGGATGGGTTGTGGTTGGGTTTATTCAATTCTTTACAGAAGCTTCATGTTTTTTTAAATTTTTGTTGACAATTATTTCATAATTGGATTTTAGGCTGGAAATTTTAACAATTTTTAACAGCTTTTCCGTTTTAGCAAGGTTTTTATCCAAATTTGGGGCGGTGGTGGGGTTAGAAATGGCTTGGATTTTAGCCTGTCTGAAAAAAGCAATCTTGGAGTAATAAGGAAAATACAGCCAAATTAATTAAGTAACTACTTACTTTTTTTTAAAAAACAATTTGCAGTAAAGTCTTTAAAGACCTATGTTTGTGATGTAAAGGGAGATGAAAAGAAATAAAAAGTGAGTTTACACTCACACTAATAACCACCCAAAGAAACTAAAAAATGATAGACCTGAATGTCTTAAAACTTTGAAAGAAATTATTCTATCCAATTATAAACTAATTTTGATTAAAGACTTGTCACCATGCCCACGACAAGTCTTTTTTTTTTGGGATTTTTTTTGAAAATACGTCATTGCGTAATTCGTCATTGCGAGGAGGCACGAGGAAGCAATCTTTCGATTAGTGTAAAGATTGCTTCGTTCCTCGCAATGACGGGTAAAGTTCCTCTCAATGACGGCCAAAAATCTTATATTTGTAAAACGGACACACATTCGTCCTTTCACAACAGTTAAAACGTGAACAACAGTTAAAAACAGATAAACATGGCAACAGAAAGTAAAAGACAACAACGATTTGCAGGAGTGATCCAACAGGATTTAGCGGAGATGTTTCAGAGAGAGGGTAATGCATGGGCTCCAGGTGCTTTTATTACTGTGACCAAAGTTCGGGTTACACCCGACTTGGCCATCGCACGCGTTTACCTAAGTTTCCTTAAAACTTCTACAGCAAAGGCAGATCTGGAAAACATCAAAAGCAAATCCAACGAGATCCGCTATAAATTAGGTGCAAGGATCAAAAACCAGGCACGCATTGTTCCACAATTGGAGTTCTTCCTGGATGACACCAACGAATATGTGGAGCACATGGATAAATTGTTTGACGAGATCAGCAAAGAACCTCGCCAACCAGAAGAATAGTACTTCTTAAAGGCATGATCTACAGATTGGATGAAAAACAGATCAGTTTTCCTCACCCTTCATTAGCAGACGAAGATGGATTATTGGCCGTTGGCGGCGATTTAAGCATCGATCGGTTATTGTTGGCTTATGAATATGGAATTTTCCCATGGTATGATGAGGACACCCCCATATTATGGTATGCGCCTTTTGAAAGATTTGTGCTCTATCCTGAAAAGATAAAAATCTCAAAAAGCCTTCAGAAAACAGTAAGATCCGGCAAATTCCGAATCACAGTAGATACAGCTTTTGCAGAGGTAATTCAAGCCTGTGCAACGATGGATCGAAAAGATCAACAGGGCACTTGGATCGTTGATGACATGCAACAGGCATACATTAATCTGCACAAGGCCGGATATGCACATAGTATAGAGGTTTGGCAGGATAATAAGTTGGTTGGGGGATTATATGGTGTTCAGGTAGGCCGGGTTTTCTGTGGAGAAAGTATGTTCTCCAGAGTTTCCGATGCTTCCAAAGTCGCCTTAGTCCATCTTGCACAAGATTTTGGTTTGTCGATGATCGATTGCCAGGTACCATCGCAACATCTGCAAAGAATGGGGGCAGAATTAATCAGCCAAGAGAAATATTTGCTAGATTTAGCTCATCAAGATATAAAGCCATATGGATTTCAAAGAACACTTTAACCTCTCTGAGCAGATTTTATATGTCAATACGCCCGGAAACGGATTGATTCCTAAGGAAACACTTGCGTGGCGAAGAAATTGGGATGAAACGTTTTTTGATATCCATACAGACCTACGGGATAAGCAGGCGGATTTCCTTTCGGAAGTAAAAGCCAGCATATCTACCTTATTCAATACGAATAGCGAAAACACCTTCCTAACGCCGAATTTTTCCTTTGGTTATAACACCCTGATAGAAAGCTTGCCCACTGATTTTGAATTTTTGGTTTTAGCGGATGAATACCCCTCCCTGCAATATCCCTTGATCAATAGGAGATTAAGCTTTCAGGAAGTTCCGGTCAGCACAAATGTGGAGGAAAGGATTCTGGAGGCTATCGAAACGCAGCGGCCGGATGTTTTTGTCTTTAGTGTGGTTCAATATATTTCGGGATTAAAAATTGATCTGGGTTTTATTCAACAACTCAAGAAGACCTTTCCGGAGATGTGGATCATAGTTGATGCTACGCAATACTTGGGCACGGAGCCTTTCGATTTTAAAGCTTCGGGGATAGATGCGCTAGCCTGTTCGGGTTATAAATGGTTGTTGTCGGGTTTTGGTAATGGCTTTATTACGCTGAGTGATGGATTAGCTGATTTTCTAAATGGGATGCTGAAGGATATTCCACGACCGAAGGCTGCCATGTGGCAAACCAAATCGTTGCTAGGAACGTTCTTTGAACCGGGACACCAGGATACGTTGGCACATGGGACCTTGCAGCAATCGCTAAAGTTTTTGGAAAGAATGGGTTTAAGGGAAGTTGGCGCACATTTGGAAGAAGTGCGGAATGAGGCTTATGAGTTGTTGGATGAAAGGGGATTTTTGTTGGATATCTGCAAAAGAGCGAACAGATCTTCCTTGATCAATATACAGATCGACCCGGCCTTATATCCAAATTTATTACAGAGTGGAGTTAAATGTTTCCCGCGAGGAACAGGAATACGAATAGGATTGCATCTATATAATGACAAGGAAGATGTACATCGATTGATAGAAATAATAGAAAGTTTACGATGAATTATAAAATAGGCGATTTAGTACGATTTGTAGAAGAGCCCATAGAAGGACATATCACCTCATTTTTAGGGAATGAGATGGTGGGGGTAACGGATGATACAGGATTTGAGATTCCGGTATTGTTGAATAAAATTACTTTGGTGCATGGAAATATGCGGATGGCAGAGGATGATGAACCTGTTCAGGTGAATCTGAATGCTAAATTTATTGACAAAGGGATTTATTTGGCGCTTACTGGTGAGCAGAAGGATGGATTGGTGAAGTTTTTCTTGGTCAATGAGACTTCTTTTGAGCTGTTGGTAGCTGTGGAGGAGGTTTCGGGAAATAAACGAACTGGGATTTTTGCGAATATTATTCCTGCAAGGGAGTATAATCAGATTTATACGGGTAATTTTTCGGCGATCAATAAATGGCCGACGATGGAATTTCAGATTGTGCGGACTTCTCGGAGAAGCCATGAGGGAAAATCGGCAATTGAGAAAACAGTGAAGGTGAAACCGTTGGATTTGATTAATTCGAAGGAACAGTCGGAGGTTTTGCCGGAAAAGGCTTGGTTATTTGAATTGGATAAGGTGGAGGAGAATATTGGGTTGGATAAGTTGAAGGATCATTTTATTTCGCATAGGCCTGGGAGGAGATAAGGGAGGGAATCATGTCTTGCTGAGTGGAGTAGTGTCATGCTGAGCGTAGTCGAAGCATCTGTACGGTGGTATACGAACAGATCCTTCGACTCCGCTCAGGATGACATGGAGATTCCGATCAGGAGGACAAGGGGGATACGGGTAGGGAGAAAGATTGCTTCGTCGTGCCTCCTCGCAATGACGATACAGTTACGATGACGATACAGTTTAATCTTCTTGCTCTGCGATTGGGTTTCCTTTTCCTACTGATCCTTTTCCTACCGATCCTTTTCCTACGGAAAAAACAATAATCAACGCGCCTACAATAATCACCGCCCAGCCCCATTTCATATGCAGGGTCTTCACTAATATATTATCAATAAACTTCCAACCGAAATAATTATGGATCTGGAAATAAACCAAGCCCATTGCCAATACCAACCAGCCCACTAACACCAAACCCACTATCCGAAATGCTCGTAACTTCCGGATAAAAAACAACAGCACAGCCAATCCCAATAACCCATTAGTGATCATATACAGCCCCATATCCACCTGAAATAAGTTCCAGTTCGCCTGTAAGGGCGCTTTCAAGAAAGGACAGAAAATTGCGGATAAAAACACAACAATAAATCCGATAATAGCCATTGGTTTGTTTAAGCGATTCATATCTTTATTTTTTGTCAAATATGAGAAAACCTTATGAATTTTATCGTTCATCCCGATTTTTTCTCCTTGGAACCCCTACAATAATGGTGACTTTTCCCCGTTATAAATTATGATTGTCATCACAATTATTTTTCAAATACTTCTATAACACCCTCTAAAATAACATTTTAACATTTTTTTAACATTATTTATAATCGTTCTAAATTCATTGTATTGACAGATTTTTGACAATATCCCAAAGGTTTTAATCTACATTTGCAGTACAAAATTATTGGCGGAAGATTAAGCTTTGAAGAATTTAAAAGTTATAGCGTTTACCCATAAACATGTCGATCTAAAAGATCTTGGGAATTTGGTTATATGCAATGAGGAGTTGGATAATCGCCTTATTAACCTTAAGAACAGTTTAGACATCCCTGAAATATTCTACATCGGTACTTGTAACCGGGTGGAATTCGTGTTTTATGGTCCGCATGAATTGAACGATGATTTTGTAGTTCAATTTCTTGACAAGATGAATTTCTGTGTACCGGCTGAGCGCATGCAATGTTACCTAAGCCAAGTGAACAGATATACTGGTCAAGAAGCCCTTCAACATCTTTTCCGTACCTCTTGCTCCATGGAGAGTCTAGTGGTCGGAGAAAAAGAAATCCTTGCCCAGATCCGCCGTGCTTACGATCGTTGTAAAGCAGCAGGCTTCACTGGCGATTTCTTACGCTTGATGATGGACCGCCTGGTTAAAACGGCAAAAGAGGTCTATACCTTCACCAATATTTCACGCAACCCCATCTCCGTGGTTTCTTTGGCTTACCGTAAGCTTCGTGAAGTAAAATTAAACGACAACCCTAGGATATTGGTTATTGGTTCGGGCGAAACCAACCAAAACTTGGCCAAATACCTGAAGAAACATAAATACAGCAATTTTACCATCTTCAACAGAACCGTTGAAAACGCTGCAGCACTTGCAGAAGAATTGAACGCGCCTGTTTACCCGCTATCGGAATTGAAAAATTACAAGAAAGGGTTCGATTTGATGATTACCTGTACAGGAGCTCCTGAGGCGATCATCTATGAAGACCTTTATCAATCCCTATTGAATGGTGAAGATGATAAAAAAGTGATTATCGATTTGGCAATTCCGAATGATATCGATGCGGAAATCATTGCAAAACACCCGATCCAATACATTGAGGTGAGCAGTTTGCAACAGATTGCGGAGAAAAACATTCAAGAGCGCTATGCGGAATTGGAGAGTGCCGAGAAGATCATCGACCAAAACATCAAAGAATTCCTTCCGATCTTAAAGCAACGTCGTGTAGAAGTTGCCATGAAAGAAGTTCCAGAGCAAATCAAAGCGATTCGTGAATTGGCCATGACCGAGGTTTTTGCCAATGAAATGGAACAGCTTGATCCTCAGGCCCGCGAAGTGCTCAACAAAGTCATCAATTACATGGAAAAGAAATACATCAAAGTTCCCATGGTGATGGCAAAAGAGATTCTCGTGAAATCTGCGGAATCTGAGAGCAACTAATTCCTTAACGCTATTTTAAATATTCGCATTCTGACAATAAAAAGGCAGAATTGATTGGCTATTTCCTTAACTTTGCCAGCGAATTATTCATATGTAAATCTTTGAACGTGAACAGAAAACTTATCATCGGTACCCGGGGCAGTGAATTGGCCTTATGGCAAGCAAACTTTGTCAAGGATCGATTGGCTGACATTGGGGTACAGGCCGAGTTAAAAATCATCAAAACACAAGGAGATATCATCCAACATCTCCGATTGGATAAATTAGAAGGCAAAGGTTTCTTTACCAAAGAATTGGAAGAGGAACTGTTGTCCGGAGGTATTGACCTCGCGGTGCATTCTCACAAAGATTTACCTACCGTAAACCCTCCAGGGTTAATTATTGCAGCCGTTTCGGAACGGGAAGACCCTGCAGAACTACTGATTGTACATAAGGATTGTGTGGATATCAGCAAACGCCTATCCCTAAAGCACAATGCCACCATTGGTACATCTTCCAACCGTAGAAAAGCACAATTACTTTCCTTAAGACCAGACCTAGAATTCGATGACCTTCGTGGAAACCTGCAGACTAGGGTTCAGAAATTAAGGGATGAGAAATATGATGCCATTATGTTGGCAAAAGCCGGGATTGCCCGGATCAATATGGATCTTTCGGATTTCCATTTGGAAGAGATCCCTCCGGTGGAGTTGATCCCTGCTCCTGCTCAAGGTGTTCTGGCGATTCAGATCCGCGAATCAGATACCGAATTATTTGATATCCTTCAGGGAATCCACAATAAGGAAGTGGCGGAGACTATTGCGGTAGAACGCAAGGTATTGAACATGTTCGATGCCGGATGCCACGCTCCACTAGGTTCTTATTGCCGTAAAAAAGATGGCATGTACCAATCTTGGACCTCCATTGCAGATACGAATGAGGACTTTCCAGACCGTGTGTTCCTGCAGGCAGAAAGCACTGAAGGGATGGCGGAAAAGATCTTTGCCAAATACAGCAAGGATAGAAAACTTCCATCTTCGGTATTCATCACCCGCGATCTGGCAGAAAACTCCTATTTGGGAAGGTTCCTTAAAAAACACGAGATCCAGATCGATGATCGATCGTTGATCCGTATTTTCCCAACCATCAATAAATTGGATTCTTTTATACTTAAACGCGCTGATTGGATTTTCTTCAACAGCAAGAATGCGATTGAACATTTCTTTAAATTGGAGCCTTGGATTTTGAAAAAAACCAAGATTGCCGTTTTGGGCAGAGGATCTGAGGATACGTTGAGAAAGTACAACCGCATTGCAGACTTCTCTGGTGATAACCTAGGTATTGAAACCGAAGATATCGCGAAGGAATTTGCAAAATTGGTGGATGGACAGACGGTATTGATCCCTCGCGCTGAAGGATCGTACATGACCATCCAAAAGGCCTTGACTCCAGAAACCAAGGTGATCGATATGCCAATCTATGAAACTGTCATTGAAGAAGAGGTGAACAAGACCAATGCGGAGGTGATGATTTTCACTAGCCCAAGCAATGTGGAAGCCTATTTCCGCGAAAACTTGGCAGATCCGGATCAGAAGATCATCTGTATCGGCCATTCTACCGCAGCTGCTATCGAGAAATTGGGCTTAAAATACACGCTTCCATTTACCCCAGATGAAATCGGTTTGGCGGAAGCAATTTTCGGATTAGATTATTAATAAACAAAACATCATGTTACATCGTCCTAGAAGAAACAGGAAATCGGCTGTAATACGCGATATGGTTCAAGAGAACCACCTACATGCACAGAATCTTATATTCCCATTATTTATTGTTGATGGCGAAAACCAGAAAGTAGAAGTATCCTCCATGCCGGGCATCTACCGGTATTCGGTGGATAACCTTTTACGCGAAGTGGAAAGCTGCATGAAGCTTGGGTTAAAAGTATTTGACCTTTTCCCGGCTGTAGAAGAGTCTTTAAAAGATAAATATGCTACGGAAAGCTACCGCAAAGGTACCTTGTACCTTCGGGCCATCGAGGAAGTGAAGAAGAACTTCCCGGAGGCTTGTGTGGTAACCGACGTTGCTATGGATCCCTATAGTTCGGATGGCCACGATGGTATTGTGGAGAACGGTGAGATCCTGAACGATGAAACCCTAGAAGTATTGGGTAAAATGGCTTTGGCACATGCGGAATCAGGTGCGGATATCATTGCTCCATCGGATATGATGGATGGTCGTATCGGCTACTTGCGTGAGGTATTGGATGAAAATGGTTTTACCAATGTATCCTTGATGTCTTATACCGCGAAATATGCTTCTGCTTATTATGGTCCTTTTAGGGATGCCCTAGGTTCTGCACCTAAAAAAGGTGATAAAAAGACCTATCAGATGAATCCAGCCAACAGCAAGGAAGCCTTGATCGAAGCGCAATTGGATATGGAAGAAGGGGCAGACTTTCTAATGGTCAAACCGGGATTACCTTATCTGGATGTGATCAAGTTATTGCATGATAATTTTGATCTACCGATCGCTGCTTACAATGTTTCCGGAGAATATGCGATGTTAAAAGCAGCCATTGCTAATGGTTGGTTAAGCGAGCAGGTGATCTTGGAAACCTTATTGAGTTTTAAACGCGCTGGCGCAACCTCTATCCTAACCTACCACGCCAAAGAGGTGTTGGAAAAAGGTTGGGTAAAATCCTATTAATTGCTATTTTTGTAAGCTTAAACCGCAGAAATAATCATATTTTCATAAAAAAATGGAACATACACGAATAAAAGAATTATTAAAATCAGAAGAGTTTGGAAAAGAAGTAATTGTTAAGGGATGGGTTCGCACCTTTCGTAACAATCAATTTGTGGCGATCAATGACGGGTCTTCCATCAATAATATCCAAGCTGTAATCGATTTTGAGAACACCCCAGATGATATCCTGAGAAGAATCACTACTGGTGCCGCTGTTCGTGTAAAAGGGATTTTGGTGGAATCCCAAGGAAAAGGACAACGTGTGGAAGTGAAAGCGACGGACATCAGCATTATTGGTGATTCGGATGCAGAGAAGTTCCCTTTGCAACCTAAAAAACACAGTCTTGAATTCCTTCGTGAAATTGCACACCTTCGTTTCCGTACCGGAACTTTCAACGCGATCTTCAAAGTGAGAAACGCATTGGCTTTCGCTGTCAATAAATTCTTTCAAGAAAGAGATTTCGTTTATATGCATACGCCGATCATTACAGGATCGGATGCTGAAGGCGCTGGGGAGATGTTCCGCGTAACGACTTTGGATCTGAACAACCTACCTCGTACAGAGCAAGGCGACATCGATTTTAAAGAAGACTTTTTCGGCAAATCAACCAACTTAACGGTTTCCGGCCAATTGGAAGGCGAATTAGCTGCTTTGGCTTTTGGAAATATCTATACCTTCGGACCAACCTTCCGTGCAGAGAATTCTAACACTACCCGTCACTTGGCGGAGTTCTGGATGATCGAACCGGAAATGGCATTCTATGAATTGGAAGACAACATGCAGTTGGCGGAAGATCTATTGAAATATGTGATCAGATATGCCTTGGATACCTGTCCGGAGGAGATCGAATTCTTGAGAGCTCGTCTATTGGAGGAAGAGAAATCTAAACCACAGGCAGATCGTTCTGAGTTGGATCTGGTAGAGAAATTAAACTTTGTTGTGCAGAATGATTTTGTTCGTTTGACCTATACAGAAGCGATCGATATCCTGATGAAGAGCAAGCCTAACCAGAAGAAACAGTTCAAATACCTGATCGAAGGATGGGGTGCCGATCTACAATCGGAGCACGAACGTTATCTGGTAGAAAAACATTTCAAGAAACCGGTCATCTTAATCGATTATCCAAGAGAGATCAAGTCTTTCTATATGAAACAGAACCCTGTTGATGCGCAAGGTAGACAAACCGTACGTGCTATGGATATCCTGTTCCCTGGAATCGGAGAAATGGTTGGTGGTTCTCAGCGAGAGGAAAACCTGGAGAAATTGATCACCAGGATGAATGAAGTAGGTATTCCTACGGAAGAAATGGAGTGGTTCTTGGATACCCGTCGTTTTGGATCGGTGCCGCATTCTGGTTTCGGTGTAGGATTTGAACGTTTGGTGTTGTTCACTACCGGAATGACCAACATTCGGGACGTGATACCTTTCCCAAGGACGCCTAAGAACGCTGAATTCTAAGATCATTAAAAATATAATTAAAACCGTCAGAAACTTCTTTTGACGGTTTTTGTTTATCATATAGCGGATTTAATATCCATAACCCTAAAAGAGAAAAGCATGCTGTTGAAGATATACAACGATAACCCTAATCCGAAGGTAATAGAAGAAGCCGTAGAGGTATTGAAAAAAGGTGGAGTGATCATCTACCCGACGGATACCGTATATGGTATGGGCTGTGATATCAGCAATCAGAAGGCTATTGAAAAGGTCTATGCCCTGCGTGGATTAAAACCTGACAAAGCAAATCTCTCTTTTATCTGTTATGACCTGACGGATATCTCGCAATATACCAAGCCGTTTGATACGGCTGTGTTCAGGGTATTGAAAAAGGCTTTGCCTGGTCCATTTACCTTTATTTTTAATGCGAGCTCTCAGGTTCCGAAGCTGCTAAGTTCGAAAAAGAAAACTGTAGGTATCCGTGTCCCTGACAATAATATCGTTCGGGAGATCGTGAAGCAATTGGGGCATCCCATTGTGACGACATCCATCCACGATGAGGATGAAATCATTGAGTACTCCACAGACCCTGAATTGATCTACGAAAAATACCAGGATAAGGTAGATTTGGTAATCGATGGTGGTTATGGTGATAATGTGGCATCTACCATTGTGGATCTTACATCTGGCGACTTTGAGGTTATTCGTGAAGGAAAAGGTGATTTAGAGCAATATTTATAATTTGAAGCCTCTGCCCTATCTTTTATCGCTTGATTAAAGAGTTCAAAACCCTTTTTTGTATTTCCATGAATCATTTTCTGGAGGAAGGGCACTAATATTCCGGAGAATTTCTCCCCTTGTACCAGCTCGGTAGTTCCATCTTTGGTTTCCCTTAGCAGGAAATAATGTTCTCCATCAAATATTCCCTTTATCAGCAAGCTGCCTTTCCACCGAAGTTCTTGGTTGGATTTAATCGCCAAAAAAATGGGATTCATGCTTATTTTGCCTCCTCCCGGTTGTGATAATACTACCTTAGTTCGAGAACCTTCCTTTGGTATTCCTTTAAATTCCTTGATGGTTGGGCTCCAGGCAGGATACTTTTCAAAGTCAGATAAGATGTTCCAAACGAGTGAGATTGGAGCTTGAATGTTTATCGTTGTTTCTATCGCTGTTTTCATATACCAAAGGTAGCCTGAGGTATTCCGAAAGCACTTGACATTTATCAAGAAATAGCCAGCTTATTCCTGATCCTGCTTAATGTCTCTGGGCTCATCCCCAAAACCGAGGCAATGTATTGCAGGGGCACCTGATTAAACAGGGCTTTATGTTGATGGAAATATTTCAGATAGCGCTCTTCTGCAGATAAGCCAATAAAATCAAATACACGGGATTCGATCTGCATGAAACACTTCGCCAAAAAACGCTTTTCCAACAGATTCCATTCCGGGAACTGCCTTTCCAAACTCTGGTAATCGGTTTTGGATAAAGTCCAGATGACCATTGGACTCAACGCTTCAATGGTTCCCAGTGCTGGTTGATTAAAAAAGAAGGACGATAGATCCGTCATGAAATAACCCGAAGAGCCTATCCATTGGGTTACTTCCTTTTCTTCTGTCCATTTCACCACCCGACAATAGCCTGACGCTATAAAACTTAAGCGATCTGCTGATTTTCCAACTGCTAAGAACAGGTCTCCTTTTGCTAGCTCCTCCCTTTTGAAAAGGCTGAGGATATGTTCTGCCTGCAGTTCATCGACCTCAAATAATTGAAAGAGTTGTTCCTTAAATGCTTTCATATACTGGCTATTCTTTTTGTTTTCCTTCTTTCATAAATATAGGAAACATTAAATAAGATGATGGCCAAGAAGATCAGGCTAAACGCAATGATCTGGAATAGGGTGATGGATTCCTTGTAATAAAGGATCGCCAAGAAAAAGGAAATGATGGGATTAAGATAAAGCAGGATGCCCACTACAGAGCTATCCAAGCCTTTCAGGGCGTAGATATTTAAGAACAAAGGGATAATGGTATATCCAATGGCAATGACCATGATCAAAAGATAGAAATCATTGGTTTTTGGTACAGAGGTGTCGATCATCCCCAGTACAGGCAGCAATAAGAGCGTACTGACCAAAATATGTATGGTCAGGGTGACGAACTTATCCAGTTGAAAGGAATTCTTCTGCAACACAAGATAAGCCGCATAGGAAAGCGCGATTACAAAACTATAGAAGAGGTCGATAAAATGGCCATAGGCCATGAGGATACAACTGACCACACTCAGCGCCACGGCAAGCCATTGACCTTTGTTTAGGTGTTCCTTGAGGAAGATACTGGCCAAGACGGTCGTTAAGATCGGACAGATCAAGTAGGCCAGCGAAGTGGCATTGACCGAAACGGTATTCATCACATAGATAAAGAGGAACCAGTTCAAAGCCAATAAAATGGCACTTCCGATCACATTGATCAGCAGGTTCTTTAATTGTTTTTTTGGAAGATTTCGAAGGTATTGTATACTTGCCAGGGTCTGCTTGCGTCTGAACAGAAAACAAGCAATGACAATGGAAACGGAGGCGAACAAAACGCGGTGGATCAGAATATCCAGGGCGGCATAGGCACCGAGCGGTTTTAGGACGAGGGCAAAGGTTCCCCAGATCAAAAAACCCAGCACGGCTGATAGGTAATATTTCATCGATAAATAAGAAAAGAACTAAGGTAAACTGAAAAGAACTAAGGTAAACTACAGAATTACAAATTCCTCAATGACCACCTGCCCCACATACTCATTCACACGGCCGATGATCTGCCTACGCATCATCGCCAACTCATTTTTGATGACAGCCGATTCTACACGAACAAATAACTTTTTATCTCGGATATAGATCTGTTGGGTTCGGTTGGCGATCGCTTGTCCGATCAATTCTGGCCAGGCAGCCACAATGGAGGTTTCGTCAAATTTCCTGCGAAGACGATAGACATCCAGAAGCTTCTCTACCGCCTGTTTGATGGTGATATCATCGCTTCTTCGAAAAGCATCGTCTTTATTGTACTTCAGCATTTACTTGACCTCCTTGTATATCAAAGATACGAATAGGTTTACCTATTTCTTCAAAAATTCTGTTTATTCTATCCGCATCCGTATCTGTCAGAAAAATCTGTCCAAACTCATCTTCCGACACCAACTGCATCAATTTCTTGGTGCGGTTTTCGTCCAATTTATCGAAGATATCATCCAATAAAAGTAATGGTTTAAACTGTTTTTTATCTTTCAGAAAAGAGTATTGGGCGAGTTTCAAGGCAATCAAAAAGGATTTTTGTTGACCTTGGGAACCAAACTTCTTCAAGGGCATCCCCTCGTGGATACTGAACAGCAAATCATCTTTATGAATACCAATGCTGGTTCTTTCCAATTGCCTATCTTTATCCAAACTGGCCTCCAATAGTTGCAGAAAATCCTGCCCCATGAGCGGTGATTCATAGATAAGCTTCACTTGTTCCGCATCATCCGATAAGAACTGGTAATACCGACGGAACTCAGGTAGAAATTCAGCCATGAACTGTTGTCTTCGTTTAAAGATCCGTTCACCCGATTCGACCAATTGCAGGTTCAGCACCTCCAAAAGTCCCACATCAAAAACACCTGTATCCTTGATATTCTTCAGAACGGTGTTGCGTTGCAGCAATATGCGGTTGTAGGAAATCAGGATATCCAGGTATTGGTTATCCGTTTGGGAGATCACATTATCCACGAATTTCCTTCTTTCCTCACTACCATCAATAATGATGGAGGTGTCATTCGGTGAGATCATCACTAACGGAAATTGTCCAATATGATCGGCAAGTCGGTTGTATTCTTTCTTGTTCTTCTTGAATTGCTTCTTCTGGTTTTTTTTGATGCTACAGGAAACCACATCACAGAGGAGTTCACGATCGAATTCGCCCTGCACCATAAACCAATCTTCCCCCTTTTTAATATGTTGGGAATCAATGGGATTGAAGAAAGATTTGCAGAGTGAAAGGTAATGGATCGCATCCAATAGATTTGTTTTTCCGGAGCCATTCTGTCCTGTAAAGGCGTTGGTTTCGGGTAAAAAATCTAAGGTAGACTCTGTATAGTTCTTAAAGTTTAAGACTGAAAGGTGCTTTAGCCACATAGCAAAGCAAATATAGGCTTTTTAGATGGGCTTAGCTTATTTTACTTCTTCAAAATCAATAAACTCACCAGCTGTTTCCGTGCCTTTGCCCTTTTTGGATTTTTCCGGGGTATATTCTACCCTTACTTTACCATCCTGACGAGACTCACGCTTGAACTGGGAAAATGGATCTTGATAACGTCCCTGTTGTGGACCTTCATTGGCGTATTGCCCTTGTTGACCATTCATGATCTTCTCAGCCACCTTCTTCATGAAGAAAGGCAGCAACAGGCGCATACCAAATTTGAACAGGTAATAAAATACAACTACGGATATAATGAAATAGATAAGTGTCATTCTTTTTTAATGCTTTTTATCAAATTTAATAAATATTTGATTGCTTAGCGGGGAAAATTGTCAAGGAAATCTCAATTAACAAATTTTTACTTTTTGCCTTTTGCCAATTGCAAAGCTTGAAAAAACTGGTCAGGATGCTGAGAACCAATCACATAGACCAATCCATCTTTGTCGGTTAACCAAATGGCTTCTTTGCCTCCTGAATAAAAACGAATCTTACCATTCTTATGCAAATTGTAAACCGGGTTATTGAAGAAGAAGTTGGAGTACTTCTTTTTTTCCACCTTGGTGATGGAATTTAAGTCAATCTTCACCAAACTGGTGGTCCAAAGACCACTTAAGATCACATGCGTATCGGTGACTTTTGTCCGATAACTGATCATATAAAGCATAATAATCGAGACCAATAAGATCAAAACGCCGACAATGAAGAAAAGTTGGCGGGAAATTAGGTGTTCCCAATTGATATAATAAGCTACGAAACAGAACAGGGCAAGGATCAATCGAACACTAATCCAAGTCATGTCCCGACCTAGGTACTGTTTTTCCTGAAATAAAGGTTGATCTGTCATTTCCACTATTTGAACACTAATGTAAGTACTTTCTTTGTATTTTCAGTCACTTTATAGCGATTATCTAACCGCATGCCGACTACCCAGATGATTTCTCCATTGCCATTCACCAAGATCGGAATCTCTTCCTTTTCAAAGCGGTTGACCTTTTCCTGGATGAAGAAATCGCTCAATTTCTTCCTGCCTGTCATGCCCAGGGGGATGAAATAATCTCCCTGTTGCTTAAAGCGTAATTTTAATGGGAATTGGAGGAGGTCTGCATCGATCTGGATTTCAGACTTTCCATTTTCGTTTGTGTTTGTGTTTGTGTTTTGATTCGATGATTTAGTATCTGCAATCCCTAGATCTCTTAAACGGCCTAAGGTTAAATACGAATCTAGAAATGGAAAGCTTACGCTTTCTCCTGCGCTTAAATGTTTACTAACATTATCTTCTAATATTAGCAGCTTCTGCTCCTTTTTTAATCCTGATCTCTCCCTAATAATCAATTGATCCCTATCCATCAATAGCTCATAATCCGATGATTCAAATACCTGCCCCATCGGCTTATCCCATACCGCAATCATTTCCTCCAGAATACTTTTTTGAAAACCAAAAGGTTTAAACAGCTCAAATAAAAAGTAGGAATCAGAAAGGTTTTCCGATAAGTCTGCTCGTTGGATGTAAACATATTTACCATCTTCACGAAGCAAATCCTTTCTTTTTTCCGAAACAATACGTTGGATGAATTGGTAACTTTCTTCAAAATGCTTGATGTTCTCCAAGAAGATCTGCTCAAAATCAGGCTGAATTTCCTTGAATTTGGGAATAATCTCCAAACGGATTTTATTGCGGGCATATTTATTGGAAAAATTCGATTGATCATCGCGGTAGGGAACTTGAAGTTCTTTCACTATTTTCTCCACTTCCGCTCCAGTAAAACACATCAACGGACGGATAAGGTGATCCCGCTGGATGGAAATGCCCAATAGGCCTTTCAATCCCGTGCTCCTGGTCAGATTGAATAGGGAAGTTTCGATATGATCGTTCAGATGCTGTGCAATCGCGATCTTCCCATATCCAAATTCGGTCCTTAACTGCTCGAACCACTCATAACGCAGTTCACGGGCAGCCATTTGAATGGATATTTTATGTTCATCGGCGTATTCCTCGGTATCAAAATGGATAACATGGAAAGGAATTTGATGCTGAAGCGCGTGATTCCTCACCAATTCTTCATCCAGATCGGACTCCTTGCCCCTTAATTGAAAGTTACAATGGGCAATACTGATTTGATAGCCCAAATCATGCATCAGATGCAGCATCAGCATGGAATCCTTCCCTCCACTGACCGCCAAAAGCACTTTTTCCGAACGGTTTAGCAGTTCGTTTTTTGTTAAGAAATGCGAGAAATTAGCCTTTGCATCCATTCTTCAAAAATAGATATAATAAACTTTGCATCCCCTTTGCTATTAAAAATTATTGTTTAACAAATTTTTGCTAATTAATTGTATATTTTTGCGCTTGTGAGATTCCTTATTCTACTGTTTTTAAGCATCATCTGTTTGGCCAGTTATGGCCAGATTCCCGTTACACCACAGGCTCAACCTGCAGGTAATGAACTTCGTTTGTTAAGTTCTTCTTCTGTTAAAGCCATAAATCAAAAAATATTCCGGGCGTATAATGCATTGTATGAACATAAGGGATCGAGATTGGCTGCCGATTCTGGCGATTATTACAAAGAAGAAGATGGTAGGGAATATTTTAAGGCAAAAGGAAATATCATCATCACACAGCCTTCTGGAACGGTCATTTTTGGGGATGATTTGTTTTATGATGCAGCTGCTCAGCAAGCAACCCTACTTTATAATGTGAGGATGATTGATGGCGAAACCACGCTTACCACCAACCACTTGACCTATAATACGGGATCCCAACGTGGTTCCTACAGAAATGGTGGACGAATTATTGGACGTCAAGATACCATCACCTCTAGAAATGCTTATTATTTCGAAACGACCAAGGATGCTTACTTCCGCAACAAAGTGGTGGTCCGTTCGCCTGGCGCCATTATCTATACCGACTCCCTACAATACAATACCATGTATCGGGATGCATTTTTCTTTGGCCCTACGAATATCAATGGTAGAAAAGGTGAGAAATTATATACCGAGCGAGGAAAATACAACACCGCTTTTGGCATTGCGAAATTCAACAAAAACAACTTATACACCGAAGGATCTCGCTTTTTAAAAGGCGATAGCTTATTCTACGATCGGGAGAAAGGCATTGGAGAAGCTTTTAGGAATGTGGTATTCGTAGATACCTTGGATAAATTTTATGCCAATGGCGAGTATGGTAAGTACTTAGAGGCCGATCAGTCTATCCTAATGCATACCGACCCCCTGATCAAATATGTTGTTCAATCAGACTCCACAGGGAATGCGGATTCTACGGCTACAGATACAATCGATAGGGCAAACTTAAGCCCTAAAGAGATCAAGCAGCTTGAACGCGATGAGGAGAGGTTGGCCAAAGAAAAAGAAAAAGCCGAAAAAGAACGTTTAAAAGCCGCTGAAAAGCTCGAAAAGGAACGGCAGAAAGAATTAGCGAAGAACCCAGAGCTTAAAGCTATTGAACCTCCCAAGCAGGATAGCATCCTTGCGCCTACCGCTAAAACCAATACCAGGATCGATACTGCCTATATGACGGCGGATACTATATTTTCCAAGGTTATTTTAGTTAGAGATTATAAGCCTTTGGATTTAAATTTAGATCGATCGGGAGGAAAACTCCAAGAAGATACCGATGTGGATTATGGGGATGAGGAGGATATGGATTTGAATGCTGCTGGAGATTCCATCCAGCAAAATCCACAGACTGCCGGTGAGAAAATCCTTCAGGATCCTAAAAAACCGACTACTCCAGCTAAAACTGTCCAGAAGAAAACAACGCCAAAGGTTAATAACACAAATCCTGCAAATACGGTGGCTGTGGATCCGAAACAGATACAGGCCATCAGCAAAGCGGATAGCATCCTGCGCAGAAATGCGGTAATACCAACGGGAAATGAGCCGGATAGTTTGATGAAGAAGGCCATGAATTCAGCGCTGAAAGCCGATACAACGGTGAAAGATTCCACCGTTATGTTTTCGGATACTGCCAGAATCCGGATCGTGAATGCCTACAATAATGTCAGGGTTTTCAAATCGGACCTTCAGGCTGTTGCCGACTCCGTTTATTACGGAATGGTCGATTCCATGTTCCGGTTTATGGGTAAACCCATGATCTGGTCGGATGGATCCCAGATCTCAGCAGATACTATTTTCATGCAGATCAAGAACAACAAGATGGATAATGCATTATTAAAAGAGAATGCTTTTATGGTGAATGCTGTTCTGGATACCGTGAAGTTCAATCAATTGAAAGGCCGAAAGATTGTCGCCTTCTTTGCCAATAACAATATCGAACGCCTATTCGTAACAGGAAATGCAGAGGCTCTTGTGTTCAATGCAGATGATAAAACAAAGATCATCAAAGAGATGTTCCATGACCGCTGTAGCCGCATCAAAATACGTATGGTTGACCGAAAAATCAATGATTATGTTTCGGAAAGGAAGGTTGACCAGAAGCTTTATCCGTTTAAGTTGGTTACCCAAGAGAATGAGGTACTACCTGGCTTTATTTGGAAGCCTCAGGACAGACCAAAGTCTGTGGAAGATATGATGAACAGAAAACGCAGCAAGGAAACTGTTGTTCCAGATCAGAACGACAAAGATGATCCTGAGCAGAATTCATCTGATCAAAACAGCAAGGAAAATCCTATTCAAAAAAGTATAGAAAATCCTACCCAGAAAAAAGTAGAAAATCCAGTTCAAACTAAAAAAGAAGTAGAAAACTTAGAAGAAGAGCAGAACAGCTCGACTAACCCATAAAGGATTTAAATTCCATCCAGAACATCTTTTTCTTTTGCACATCGGCAAACATCTCTTCAAAACTGAAGGTATTAAAAACCGTTGCTATCTTTCCGTGCATATAAGAATTATGTGCGATGGTCGGTAAGCCTAAGGAAATAGGTTCCACACCCAATAAGGTAATTTTCTTCGGTTGGAAAAAGGCCATGATCCGTTTCCATTCATTCGGATTATGCGAATTGGCCAGATTAACCACCGCCACATTGCCAGCGTGGAGCTGCAATGCACCTATTGTTTTCAGAAAAGCCTCTTCTGCCGCCGGCGAGAAATAAGGATAATCCGGATAGCGCAGGATAAACAACACCCCTGTGCTCTTATCCCCTTGATATATGAACTCCTCAGCAGAAGTTAATTCCTGCTGAGGAGTTTTTGGTATAAATAAGGTTTCCGACATCAACGCTTGAAGCGCAACGGGATTCGTTGTATGTAAGCTATCTGCCATTTCTAAAACCTATTCTTCAATCAAAAATATGGACTATTGACCCAATACCCAAGCGAAGATCAATGGCGCAACGATCGTTGCATCAGACTCCACGATGAATTTAGGGGATTCGGTATCCAATTTACCCCAAGTGATTTTCTCATTCGGAACTGCGCCTGAATAAGAACCAAAAGAAGTGGTCGAATCAGAGATCTGACAGAAATAAGACCAGAAAGGAACATCATGCCATTCCAAATCCTGATACATCATTGGAACCACACAGATTGGGAAATCTCCGGCAATACCACCACCAATCTGGAAGAATCCTACTCCTTTACCACCAGAATTCGCGCGGTACCATTCCGTAAGATAGATCATGTACTCAATACCGGTTTTAACCGTGTGTACATTCAACTCGCCTTTGATCACGTAGGAGGCGAAGATATTACCTGTAGTAGAATCTTCCCATCCCGGTACAATGATTGGAATATTTTTCTCTGCAGCTGCCAAGATCCAAGAGTTCTTCGGATCGATCTCGTAATATTGTTCAAGATCTCCGGAAAGAACAACTTTATATAAAAATTCGTGTGGGAAATAACGTTCGCCAGCAGCTTCTGCGTCTTTCCAAGCCTTTTCTAAATGGGATTGCAAACGACGGAAAGCTTCTTCTTCTGGGATACAGGTATCGGTTACACGGTTGTAATGGTTCTCCAATAATTCCCATTCATCTTGAGGCGTCAAATCGCGGTAATTTGGAACACGCTTATAGTGAGAGTGAGCCACCAAGTTCATCACATCCTCTTCCAAGTTCGCACCAGTACAGGAAATGATAGCCACTTTATCCTGACGGATCATTTCAGCTAGGGAAATTCCAAGTTCTGCGGTACTCATCGCACCGGCCAATGAAATCAACATTTTACCACCCGCTGCCAAATGATCTTCATAGCCTTTCGCCGCATCTACCATCGAAGCAGCATTAAAATGAAGATAGTTTTTCTCCATGAATTGAGAAATAGGTCCTCTTTGTGTACTCATAATCTTTAATTCTGATAAATGTTCCCAAAGGTACTCATTTATACCCAAATTTCAGCCGTAAACGAACTTACTTTCGCTTCAATAGCTTCCGGAAAATATAAAAGAAAAAGGCCAGGATCAAGACCAGAATAAGTAGGATCAATACCTCACTTACTCCCAGATTCCAGCTGTCGTTATTTAATTGTGCGTAGATCATACCAGCCATTTATCGCATTTTTGTAAGAATTCTTCCGAAATATCAGCCGCGATGCCCGGACCATCGGTCAGCTTGATGGCATAGCCATCATAAACTACTCCCCCAATTACTGGATCTTCCAGATGGCCCACCATGCAGGTATCCAGATCATAGAATTTCACATTATCTGCCGCATAGGCGAAATGCGCCTTGGCAGCCAATGCCAAACGGCTTTCCAACATCCCTCCGATCATACATGGGATACCATATTCCTTGGCTACCGCCTGTATTTTCAGCGATTCTGCAATACCCGAAGATTTGGAGAATTTGATGTTGATGTAATCACAACTATCAGTTCTACAGATGCGCTCCGCATCATGATGATCATAGACCGATTCATCCGCCATGATGGGAACAATGGTCTCCGCTCGTAGTGCAGCAAGCAGATGGTCATTATAGGTTCGCATCGGTTGTTCGCAGAATTGGATTTTCAAGGGTTCCAATCCTTGCAACGCTTCCACAGCCTCTTCATAGGTCCAACCTTGGTTGGCATCGATGCGGATAGGGATATCAAAACCCACCGCTTGCCGGATAGCCTTCATACGGGCAATATCCTCTTGCGGCTTCTTCCCCAATTTGACTTTCAGGGCCACTGCCCCACCCTCATACAATGCCAAAGCTTTGGCAGCCATCTCCTCCGCAGTGCCAATCCCGATGGTAATATCCGTATGGATCTCCCGAGGAGTTCCTCCTAAAAATTGATAGAGCGGAACGCCGGCAGCTTTGGCTGCCAGATCATATAAGGCCATATCGAAGGCCGATTTGATGGTACTATTCTTCGCGATATAGGTATGCAATTCGGCTAGGCGATCCGCTAAAGCCAGGGGATCTTTCCCCACCCAGATTTTGGCAAAATCCTTTGCCACGGCGATACAGGTTTCCTGAGTTTCCCCAACGATCATGGGAAAAGCCGAACATTCGCCTACTCCATACAGTTCAGCATCTGTCCGAACCCGGATAAAAGTATTCTGTGCATAATCCATAACCCCCGTTGCAATCACAAATGGTTCCATCGGAATGCTCAAACGGTAGATCTCAATTTCTTTGATGACCATAATTTGTTTGTTCTATATACAAATGTAACGAATGATATTTCATTTTTATAATGAGATGGCGAAACAAATACAAATACAATCATAAAACCAATTATAATTTACATTAAAAACAACAAAACATTAATTAAATTATAAATATTATAAATAAAACAAGTTTTTATTCATATATTAGCAATCTCGTTATTAAATCAATCTAATATTCAAAATATCATGCAGCAAGAAGGACTTTATCATCCCGAATTTGAACACGATGCCTGTGGTGTAGGTTTTGTCGCCCATATCAAGGGGCAGAAATCCCATGCGCAGGTACGCGATGCACTGACCATGTTGGAGAATATGGAACATCGTGGTGCTTGTGGATGTGATCCAGAGTCTGGGGATGGTGCCGGTATCATGATCCAACTTCCGCACGAATTCTTATGGGAAGAATGTATCAATCTAGGCATACAATTACAGGAACCGGGTTATTATGGCGTAGGGATGTTATTCCTGCCGAAGGATGAGGAAATGAACAAGATCTGCCGCGAGGTGATCGTAGAAGCAGCTTCGGAACGTCACATGGATTTCCTTGGTTTTCGTTCCGTTCCGGTCAATAGAGCCGGTATAGGACCTACGGCCTTAAGTGCCGAACCAGAAATCGTTCAATTCTTTGTGGCCAGACCCGAACAGGTTAAAAACACCAAAGAATTTGAACGGAAATTATATGTGCTCCGCCGCCTGATCATCCAGAAGATCAAAAAACACCAAGCTTATCCATTACCCCTTTACCTCGCCTCTCTTTCTTGCAAAACCATTATCTATAAAGGTCAGTTGACCACTTACCAGGTGGGCAGCTATTTTGAGGATCTGAAAGACCCACGCGTAGTTTCCGCTTTTGGATTGGTGCATTCCAGGTTTTCCACCAACACTTTTCCATCCTGGTCATTGGCCCAACCCTTCCGGATGATTGCCCATAATGGCGAAATCAATACCCTGACCGGAAACCTCAATTGGTTCTATGCCGGTGTTAGGGCCTATTCTTCGCCCTATTTTACGGCAGAGGAAATGGAAATCCTATTGCCCGTAGTGGATAAGGGCCAATCCGATTCGGCATGTCTGGACAATGTGGTCGAGCTATTGCTACACAGCGGCAGAAGTCTTCCTCATGTCCTCTTGATGCTCGTTCCGGAAGCCTGGGACGGCAATGAACAGATGGATCCTTTAAAAAAGGCATTCTATGAATACCATGCCACCTTGATGGAACCATGGGATGGACCGGCAGCACTTTGTTTTACGGATGGAAAGATCATCGGCGCCACCTTGGACCGCAATGGCCTACGCCCATTACGCTACGCCATTACCTCAGACGACCGGGTGGTGGTGGCATCGGAGGCTGGTGCATTACCAATTGACGAATCAACCATCATCAAAAAAGGCCGCCAACAGCCAGGGAAGATTTTTGTGGTAGACATGGAGGCGGGTAAAATCCGTTCGGATGAGGAAGTTAAAGGCGAACTTATCCGGCAGCAACCTTATGGCGATTGGATCAATAAATATAAAATCCGAATGGATGAGTTGGCCGATCCGCGTGTCACCTTTACCTACCTGTCCAAAGAATCGGTTTTCAAATACCAACAATCCTTCGGTTATAGCCGCGAAGATATCGAAACGATCCTTACCCCTATGGCCTTAACGGGCTATGAACCTATTGGTTCCATGGGTACGGATGTTCCTTTAGCCGTGCTATCCGATCAACCTCAGCATATTTCCAGTTATTTCAAACAGTTTTTCGCCCAGGTGACCAACCCACCGATCGACCCGATCAGGGAACGATTGGTCATGAGTTTGGCAACTTTTATCGGCAATGCCGGCAATATCCTGATTGAGGATCAGAAATTCTGCCATTGTGTAACCCTGGAGCATCCCATCCTGACTTCCTCCGAATTGGAGAAATTAAGGTCTATCGACACCGGGGTTTTTCAGGCAAAGACCATCCAAAGTTATTTCCGAGCCGATGGCAAGGAAGGATCCTTGGAAGCGGGTTTGGAACGCCTATGCCGCTATGCGGATGATGCCGTTCGGGATGGCTTTGAGGTTATTATCCTATCGGATAGGGCGATCGATTCACAGCATTGTGCAATCCCTTCCCTATTAGCTGTTTCTGCGGTGCATCACCATCTGATCAAAACCGGCAACCGCGGTGCAGTAGGATTGGTGGTGGAAGCGGGCGATGCCTGGGAAGTCCATCATTTCGCCTGTCTACTGGCTTTCGGTGCAACGGCTATCAACCCCTATATGGCCTTGGCAAGTATCAGGACCATGAAGGAAACCGGGCAAATGGATACCCAACTGACCTGGGACGACCTGAAAAAGAATTATGTAAAAGCCGTTTGTAATGGCTTATTGAAAATATTTTCCAAAATGGGTATTTCCACCCTTCAATCCTACCATGGTGCACAGATCTTCGAGGTGCTGGGTATCGATGCCGAGGTGGTGGATAAATACTTTTGTGGTGCCGTTTCCCGTATTGGGGGTTTGACCTTGGATGATATCGCCAAGGAGGCCCTGGCAAAACATAAACGTGGTTTTGAACACAGCCGCGTTAGCCAGACTTTATTGCCTGAAGGCGGATTATACCAATGGAAACGTCGGGGCGAAGGCCATTTATGGAATCCACAGACGGTGCATCTCCTGCAGCAGGCCTGTCGCAACAACGATTACGAATCTTATAAAAAATACGCTTCACTGATCAATAACCAGCAGGAACGCATGTTCACTTTACGCGGATTATTGGATTTTGCCAAACATCGCACGGCCATTCCATTGGATCAGGTAGAGCCAGCTAGTGAAATCCTGAAAAGATTCGCTACGGGAGCCATGTCCTTTGGTTCGATATCCCATGAGGCACATAGCACCTTGGCGATTGCCATGAACCGGATTGGCGGAAAATCCAATACCGGCGAAGGTGGAGAGGATGAGATCCGATATCAAAAATTAGCGAATGGCGATTCCATGCGCTCTGCCATCAAACAGGTGGCCTCTGCACGCTTCGGTGTGACCTCCAATTACCTGACCCAGGCCGATGAAATACAGATCAAAATGGCCCAGGGAGCAAAACCGGGAGAAGGAGGCCAATTGCCAGGTGACAAGGTGGATGAATGGATCGCGAAAGTAAGGCATTCCACACCTGGAGTAGGTCTGATTTCTCCACCTCCACACCATGACATCTATTCCATTGAGGATTTGGCGCAGTTGATCTTCGATCTGAAAAATGCCAACAGGGATGCCCGGATCAATGTAAAATTGGTGTCCAAGGCAGGCGTCGGAACGATTGCTGCCGGGGTGGCAAAAGCCCATGCCGATGTTATCCTGATTGCAGGTTATGATGGTGGGACCGGTGCATCGCCGATCAGCTCCATCAAACATGCGGGATTACCTTGGGAATTAGGTTTGGCAGAGGCACATCAGACGCTGGTACAGAATAAGCTCCGCAGTCGGGTGGTCCTACAGGCGGATGGGCAGATGAAAACTGGCCGTGACCTGGTGATAGCGACCTTATTGGGCGCAGAGGAATGGGGTGTAGCCACAGCAGCCTTGATCGCTGGTGGATGCATCATGATGCGTAAATGCCACCTGAATACTTGTCCGGTTGGTGTGGCTACTCAAGATCCGGAATTGCGGAAGTTGTTTTCCGGAAAACCGGAAGATATCGTCCATCTTTTTGGATTCCTAGCGGAGGAAATGCGTGAGATCATGGCCGAACTGGGTTTCAAATCCATCAATGAGATGGTTGGACGCGCGCAATTTTTGAAGAAACGAGAGGATATGCCACACTGGAAAGCCAAGAAAATCAACTTCTCGGGCATCCTCCATGTAGCGGCGAATGCGCAGGGGGAAACCTTGTACAATACCGAAGAACAGGACCATGGCATGGGAATGATATTGGATTGGGGTTTATTAAATGTGGCGAAACCTGCATTGGAGACCAAAACTCCGGTCTTTGGAACCTTCCACGTAAAGAATACCGATAGAACGATAGGCACCTTATTGTCCAATGAAATTTCCAAGATCTACGGATCGGAAGGACTTCCGGACAACAGCATAAACTTTAAGTTTGAAGGTTCGGCAGGCCAATCCTTTGGCGCCTTTAACACGCGAGGGATTTCCTTTGAATTGGAAGGCGAAGCTAATGATTATGTGGGCAAGGGACTATCAGGCGCTCAGTTAGCCATTTATCCGAGCAAGGAAAGCAAATTACAGCCACATGAGAACATCATCATCGGAAATGTCGCCTTATATGGAGCAACCTCCGGGCACTTGTTCATCAACGGTATGGCTGGCGAACGTTTTGCGGTAAGGAATTCTGGTGCGACGGCCGTCGTGGAAGGGATCGGCGACCATGGTTGTGAATATATGACCGGCGGAAGAGCATTGATCCTGGGTGAGACTGGAAGGAATTTCGCTGCGGGCATGAGCGGAGGGATCGCATGGGTCTACGACATCAAGGGCAATTTCAAGGAAAACTGCAACAAGGAAATGGTGGATCTGGACCCCTTGGAAAGCGAAGACGAAACAGCGATCATCAGCTTATTGAAACGCCATATCCTATTGACCAAGAGTGAAAGAGCAAGCGCCATCCTTCAGGATTGGGCGGTTGAAAAACACCGCTTTATAAAGGTGTTCCCAAGGGAATACAAAAATGTATTATTGAAAAAATTAGTGACCGCATAATCAGGAATTTCATGGGAAAACCAACAGGATTTTTAGAATATGAACGCTTGCTCCCTCAGAAAGATGCTGTGGAAAGCAGGAAACAACATTATAAGGAATTTGTCTATCCGTATTCGGATGAACAATTAAATGCCCAGGCGGCAAGGTGCATGAACTGCGGAATTCCGTTCTGCCATTCGGGTTGTCCTTTGGGCAACGTGATCCCTGAGTTCAATGACGCTGTATATGATGGGAAATGGGAAGAAGCTTATCAGATTTTGAGTTCGACCAATAACTTCCCGGAGTTTACAGGTAGGATCTGTCCGGCACCGTGCGAATCTGCCTGTGTGCTGGGCATCAACAAAAACCCGGTTGCCATTGAGGAAATCGAGAAACACATCATCGAAATAGCCTATAAAAAAGGCTATGTAAAACCCCATAAGAGCTTCCTGAAAACAGGGAAAAGGGTGGCTGTAGTGGGTTCTGGTCCTTCTGGACTGGCCGCTGCCGCACAGTTGAACAAGGCTGGGCATGAGGTGGTGGTATATGAAAGGGATGATAAAGTAGGTGGCCTATTGCGGTATGGAATCCCCGATTTCAAGCTGGATAAGCAGGTGATAGACCGTCGGGTAGCGATTATGGAAGAATCTGGGATCATCTTCCGGACGAATGCTGAAGTAGGGAATAATGTCCCAGCGAAGGAATTACAGGAATATGATGCCGTGGTATTGACCGGAGGATCGACCATTCCGCGAAACCTGGATATTCCTGGTCGGGAGTTGAATGGGGTGCATTATGCGATGGAATTCCTCAAACAGCAGAATAAACGTGTTGGGAATTCCACTATTGTGGATGCAGAAATAACGGCTACTGGAAAAAATGTATTGGTGATCGGTGGTGGTGATACGGGATCGGATTGCGTAGGGACTTCCAATAGACATGGTGCCAAATCGGTTACCCAATTTGAACTGATGCCTACCCCGCCCCAAGCTCGTACTTCTGCCATGCCATGGCCTAGTTATCCCATGGTTTTAAAAACAACGACTTCACATGAAGAGGGTTGCCAAAGGCATTGGAGTGTTAGTACGAAAGAATTTTTAGGCGATGAACAAGGGAATCTACGGGCGGCCTTGGTGGTGGATCTGGAATGGGAAACCGATCAGCAGGGAAGACCAGTATCTTTTAAAGAAGTAGAAGGATCGGCTAGGGAACTCCCTTGTGAACTAATCACCCTTGCCATGGGATTCCTGCATCCTCAACACGAAGGTTTACTGACTCAGCTTGGCGTGCAGTTGGATAATAGGGGAAATGTTCAGGCTACAGAATCAGCTTATAAGACCAATTTGGAAAATGTATTTGTGGCAGGAGATATGCGAAGAGGACAATCTTTAGTGGTATGGGCGATTTCTGAGGGAAGGGAATGTGCAAGGAAGGTGGATGAGTATTTGATGGGTAGCTCCAATTTGGAAAGCAAGGAGGCGATATTTAGCCAAGCTGTTTAATCATGGTTTGTCAAGCCTTTTAATATAAATTGTTAAAACTGTTTAATCATATTCCGTTAAATTTAATGTGTAGTTTAGCATCAATCCAAGAGGTTGATGCATTTTTTGTATTTTAACCGGGTAAATATTTACCTATATATTTAACAGTATTTACATTTAACATCTTATAAAAAAAATAAATAACAAAGGAATGGAATTAGTATTTGCAACAAACAATGCCCATAAATTAGAAGAGGTGCAACAGATGATCGGTGATAGGTTCAAGCTACTTTCCTTAGCAGATATTGGTTGCCATGAGGATATCCCCGAAACCGGGGTGACCTTTGAAGAGAATGCCCAACAAAAGACGGATTATCTTAAAGAAAAATTTAATGTGGATTGTTTTGGAGATGATTCGGGGTTGGAGGTTGATGCTTTGCAGGGGGAGCCTGGTGTTTATTCGGCAAGGTATGCCGGAACGAGGGATATGGAGAAAAACATTGATCTGGTATTGGAAAAACTTGGTAATAATGACCATAGAACTGCCCGCTTCAAAACCGTTATTTCCTTAAACATAAATAATGAACAACATTTTTTTGAAGGAAGTATTGAAGGTAGAATTATTAATGAGCGTATTGGAACTAAAGGATTTGGTTATGATCCAATCTTTATTCCAAATGGATATGATATCACTTTCGCAGAAATGAGCTTGGAAGAGAAGAATCGGATAAGCCACCGTTCGGTTGCTGTTCAAAAACTTTGCAATTTCCTTTTTAGTATTAAGTAGTTAGTATTTAGTAGTAAGACCTATGGCGCCCTCCGTCATTGCGAGGAGGTACGAGGAAGCAATCTTTGGATATGCAGCCCTTTGTAATGCTGTGATCGAATCTTTGTCATCCTGAGCGCAGTCGAAGGATCTGTACGGGTGCCACATGTAGATGCTTCGACTCCGCTCAGCATGACATGCGGGAAGATTGCTTCGTTCCTCGCAATGACGCAAGGAGCCCAATGACGCGTGGGCCGCAATGGCTCGGAAGTCCCGCACACAAAGAAATCCATAAAAACAGAAAGCCCCGTCATCTATCGATAACGGGGCTCCTTTGTAAAATTAGGCGCCGACCTACTCTCCCACCTGTTACGGCAATACCATCGGCTCTGGCGGGCTTAACTTCTCTGTTCGGAATGGGAAGAGGTGGACACCGCCGATATAGGCACCTGAAGATCTTTATGAGATATTGTTCTTTTACACTAGACATTGTACCTCGCATGCAGTAATCTAGATACTAATTACTAACTACTTTATACTGAACAAGGCATTGACATGTTATTGGAAGAAAGGATCAAAAAAGAGAGAGGACAACAGTACTATCCGCATTGGAAAGCTTCGGGTTATTAGTACCACTCGGCTTTGGTCTCTCAACCTTT
>NZ_JAYLLN010000032.1:0-50424 GCF_037126265.1 Sphingobacterium tenebrionis | reverse complement strand
CCCACCCCCCCCCAACCCCCTTCCTCCCAAATTTATTCATAAAAAAATAATCTTGATTACAACTTCTAAATTTTTAATTTTGATGAATATAATTTAATATTACAGTAAAATTATGGTAAAATCATCCATGAAAGCTCTGGATAAAAAGCGTTGGGAAGCCATTCAGCAAGATAACCAGGCGGCTTTTGAGGAAGTCTATCAAGCTTATTCCCTCCGATTATTCCAAGAAATAACCAAGCGGATCAGCGACCGGGATGCTGCGCAGGATATCCTGCAGGATATTTTCCTCTGCCTTTGGGAAAGAAGGAAGAAATACCAGCCCCAGGGCGAGATCTATCCCTACCTCTATGGGATGGCCATCAACCGGGTCCTCAATTATTACCGCAAAAACAAAAAACAGCCCATACTCTATGAAATTTGGGAAAATCTGCCCGAAAGTCTATTGGGCTTGGAAGAACTTTCCCTGGCCTTCAAGCAGGCCCATACCCAGGAACTGGAAACCCTCCTGGAAATAGCCATTTCCCAATTGCCCAAACGCATGCGGCAGGTCTATACCCTCCGTTTCGAGGACAAGAAATCCATCGCGCAGATCGCCTCCGAACTTCAGACCTCGCCCCACACCGTCAACAACCAATTAAAAGAGATCCGAAAACGCTTCGTCAAAACCTTAAAAACCACCCGTTTTATATTCATCTAATATTATCAAATTATTAAATCGGATTTTCCCAATAGCCATTTTTTAATATTTCGTTCCTTTCTAATAGACGCATCAAGGTATTTGTTAGAAATGACCCAAAAGGAATTTGATAAGTTATTGGAAAGATACAGCCATTCCGCCTGTACAGCAGAGGAAATCGATCGATTGGAGATCTGTTTTCTGAGGCTGACAGATCGGGAAGAAGGTAAAGAAATTCCGATTGAAATCGAGGGAAAAGAAATTCCTATGCACGGCGAGGAAGCCGAACTGCTTGCCCGGGTCTATGCACACATCCGCAACAAAATGAATTCCGATAATGCAAAACCTACCAAGGTCTATAACATCCATAAGCGATGGATTTCCTGGGCAGCCGTGATTTTCCTATTGATGGCATTCAGCTTTTGGATTTGGAAATTCTATGGGATAGGGAATAGGCAAGAAAACCAAGAGCAAATGGTTCAGCAGGATGTGCCGGCTGCCCAAACAAAAGCCCTATTATCCTTCTCGAAAACAGGCAGCAAAGAGCTTCAGGACAAAAGGAAGGATGGATTGCATTCGAAGATCAAGCGGTCCAAATACGTTATACCGCCAATGGCGTGGTCTATATCCCCAAAAAATTGCCGCATTATCAAGATTTCCAAACAGCAGGCCCTTCCAGGAAATCCAGCATCCATCGGATCTCGACCAGCAATGCGCAGCAGTACCGTGTAGAGCTTTCCGATGGCAGTATCGCCTACCTGAATGCAGGTTCCAGCATCCGTTTTCCTAGCCTTTTTGAGGAGCAGGAAAGAAAAGTCCAGGTAAGCGGTGAAGTCTTCTTCGAGGTAGCCTCATCTCCTTCACGCTCGAGCAATCCGCAATGGAAAAAAGTCCCATTTATTGTAGAGACCGAGCATCAACAAGTGGAGGTGCTGGGTACCACCTTTAACATCCGGGCCTATGCGGGCGAAATGGAAACCACCAGTTTGGCAAGCGGAAAATTGCTGGTGCGCAGTAAGCAAACAGCAGGGCAGGCCATTCTGCATCCTGGCGAAACGGCCTATCTAAGTGAGCAGATACATATCAGAAGCGGGAAAACCGACGAGGCCATCGCCTGGCGTCATGGGGATTTCCAGTTCCAGGACCATTCTTTAGGCCATATATTAAAAGAGATCGAACGCTGGTATGATGTGAAAGCATCCTGCCCGGCGGAGCTGGAAAACCTACGGTTTTCCGGTATCATATCCCGGAAACAACCCCTGTCGGCCATCATAGACATGCTGAACAGCACGGGTCAATTCCAGATCAGCTTATCGGAAAGGAGGTTGTTAGTGCGAAAATAATACCCTTAAAGAAGTAAATAGGCGATGCTGCTCGTAACAACATCGCCTGGTAAACGCTTCATAAAATCTGAATCTCAAATTTTAGATAACTTAATACAAGAACAAAAGTATGAATTTTTATCAAGTCATGCGCATTATGAAATTATGCATGCTCCTCATTTGCTGTTGTTTGATCCAGGTTTCCGCAAAAACCTACGGACAACGAATCAGTATGGTTAAATCCAATGCCAGCATTCCGGAAGTACTCTTGGAAGCCAGAAAGCAATCGGGCTACGATTTCTTTTATGACGCCAATATCTTCGCCGGAACGTCCAAGGTAACCGTTAAACTGGCCAGCGCCACGCTGGAAGAAGCCTTGAATGCCTGTTTTTCCCACCTGCCTTACCGCTATAGCATCAAGAACAATATCGTGGTCATCCATAAGGTAGCCGATACAAAATCTGCTGCTAAGGCTTCAAAGCAACAGATGGGAAAGATCATCGGCAAGATTGTGGACAGTAGGGGAAAGGGAATCTATCGGGTGAGCATCAAACTGCAGGAGAACGGCTATAGTACCCGAACGGCTGCCGATGGATCCTTCAGCATGGATGTCCCTATCGGAACGTATACCATCATGGTCAGCCACGTGTCCTACCAGACACAAAAGGTCGTGGATGTACTGGTTCGCGCAGGCGAAATGGTACGGATGGATCTCGCCATGAGGGAAACCAGTTCCAAGATCAAGGAGGTGGTGGTCACCACAACCTTTAAGAAAGCCACAATTTCCGGGCTATTGGCCGCCAGGAAGAATGCGGCCTCGGTAACCGATGGGATCTCTGCGGAGGAGATCGCGAGGACACCCGACAACGATATGGGACAGGTACTGAAAAGGGTGACCGGCTTAACCACGGTGAACAACCGATCGGTGGTGGTTCGGGGGATGTCGGACAGGTATAATCAGGCCCAGATCGATGGGGTGAATTTACCAAGTACCTCCATCTTTAAACGCGATTTCGCTTTTGATGTCATCCCTACGGAATTGGTGAGCTCAGTGGTGGTGAACAAGACTGCTACGCCGGATGTCTCTTCGGAATTTGCCGGAGGACAGATCTCCGTGAATACCCTGGACATCCCCGATCGCAACTTTACCAGTATCAGCCTAGGTACCGGAGGAAATAGCCAGAGCCTAGGTAAAGATTTCTATCGATTGGGTGAGCGGAAAACAAATGAGTACCTGGGGTTCTATGATAAAAGTGCCGAAATTCCGGCGGGGATTACCCCATGGTATATCCATATGGAAGCCCGGCAGAAGGAGGTGATCCCAAGAGGGAAACAAACCGATCCATCCATTAAGGATAAGTTTCTGATCATCCATACCGACCCTCGAACCTATGGGGATTTGGATGCGATCGAGCAGAGTAAACGATTTACGGTTGAACCTCTTAGAAGGAATAGGTATATCGGAAGCCCCAACCAGAATTTTAGGTTTTCCTTGGGCCGGGTATTTGATCTCCCGGAGGATATCCGTTTGGGATTTGTGGCCAGTGCGAATTTCCGGAATGAACAGAACCTAAGGCAATCCAATAATGTACGCGGTGCCACTTTTATCCATTATTCGCCTGATGGAAAGGTAACTGGGAGATGGATGGATAGCGATAAATTTGGCTATAATGGTCCTGGAGTGACCTATCGATTTAATAGCAGCAGCGGTTTGATCGGGAACATTGGTATCCAAGGTCCAAAATTTAAGCTGGCCATAAAAAATGTCTACTCGAGAACCTACGCCGATGATTTCTCGGAATATTACCGAATGAACTATTCGGATGCGGTGGAGTCGGATGATCTTCATCCGGCCAGGGAACAATATCAATTGCCGGAATCCCTTTCCATTTTACAGCATCAGATCAATGGTGACTACCATTTTCCATGGCGCATCAAATTGGAAGGGATGTTCACCGTGAATAACAGCAAGATGCGGATCTTGGATGAGCGTCGGTTGCGGTATAACCCAACTTTAGAGCATGAAGGGAAAATGCGGTATCAGACGCCAGCGGTTTATACTACCTCACAGACTGGGTCGGGTGAATTGGGTCGGGAAGGAAGGCTATGGTCCTTAGCGGATGGTGTGGACTACAATTGGGCAACCGCTTTGTCGAAGAGTTTCGATTTTGGGGATAAATACCAAAATATCATCAAAGTGGGTTATCAAGGTTGGGACAAACGTAAGAGCTATGATCAGGAAAGGGTAATGTTTATGATGCGTTCTTATGTAAAAGGAAATGAATCAAGCACGGTTCCCTTCCTTTCCTACCATGATATTTTTGCCGACCATGCCAACGTGGGGGATCAGGATAACCAAGTTTATTATTTTCCCAGCTATACCAATGGAAACATGTTTGAAGGAAGGATGAAGAACCATTCCCTATATGCCATGATGGATCAACGTTTATGGCGTTTCCTAAGGTTGGTATATGGGGTCCGTGTAGAATATTACGATCTCAAGAACCAGCAGGATGCCGCATTTGCCAGACGGAGTGAATTTAATCCTACTGTAATTGATAATCCATTGTACCGGCATCAAAAGGGAGTGTTTGACAAGGATGTGCGCTGGATGCCTTCTGTAAACGCCACGTTAAACCTCACCCATAACATCAATTTTAGAAGCTCTTTTTCACGGACAGCCATCCGGCCAGATTTCAGGGAAACCGCAATGGTAGGGGGTAATATCCCGGAATTGAATGCCAACGTATATGGGGAACATGTTTTTACCACGGGAGTAGAAAATACCGACGTCCGTTTGGAGTGGTACCCGAGTGCGGAGGAACTGCTCTCCATTACGGCCTATTATAAATACCTGGATGCCCCGGTAGAATTGATGCGGAGTCGATCAGAAAATTCCAAAACCTACTATTATAACAATATGCTTTCTGCCTATAACAAAGGGCTAGAATTGGAATTCCGGAAAAACATGGGATTCCTTGGGAAATCCAATTGGCTGAAGAACCTATATCTGTTTGGCAATGGAACGCTATTGCGGTCCAGGGTAGAGGTGTTGGATATCTATAAAACGACAAGAGTGGATGAGGAGGTGGTAAGAACGAAAGAAAGATTGCCAGGTCAGGATCGGCCATTAATAGGACAATCGCCTTGGTTGTTGAACCTCGGGATAGCTTATTGGGGTGAAAATTATGGAATTACAGGTAGCTTCAACCATAGGGGGCATCGGACTTCGCTAACCCATGTGCAGATGAACCTTGTGGAGTTTGAGAATGCCCCAAGACAATTGGATCTCCAAGTGTATGCACGTTTTATGAAGAAAAAGATGGAGGTAAAATTCAATGCTGCCAATCTGTTGAATGATTGGGCTGTATTTTATAGAAATGAAAAGTACAAGTCTCCAGGAGAAATGGAAGAAGCGATTAAATTAGATCCTAAAAATGCAGAGAGACCTAGTGTTGGGGATCTAAGATATAATTATGACGATGGGGATGCTATCCTTTACAGATTTAGGGATGGTCGCCGCTTTGGTCTAAATATTTCATATAATTTTTAAATCATGAGAAAGAAAATGTTATGGGTACAGATTGGATTGGTTCTGGGGTTTTTATTTGTCCAAGCCTGCAGTAAATCCGTAGTTGATGAAAATATCCTGCCAGTTACCCAAATAAAATTGAATGCTATAGGGAATTTATCCTTGAAAAGTATTACCTATCAAGAGAATGAATACAAAATGGAACGAGGACGATATCTAATACCTTATGAAGCGGGCAAAGACAGCATTAAAATTAAATTGAATTTCAATAACGCTAAATTATCAGGATGGCACCAAATTCCAAACCATAAAAGAGAAATCAACCAGGTGTATTACGTTTCAGATTTTGCCGATTCTACCTTGACTGTAAGTGACAAACACCCTTTAGATGATTTTAAAACCGAAAAAGGATATATGTATGTGAAGTTTTTTGGACAGAATACAGACTTATTCCCGGATAAGAAACCTTTTCATCTCGCAGTTTATGGCATAATAGAAGAAAAATCAAGACCTTGGGTGCATGTTGAATATACCGAAAAACCGTTAGATACCATATTCAATATCTCATCTAAATTTCCAAAAGAATATTTTAAAGTAAAACATTATGAAAAATATGTTGCTATAAAATTAAAATTATTGAATAATCAAAAAGAAGAATTAAAAATAAAGGGTAGAAATTCTCAAGATTTATTTAGGGCTTATTATTTTTTGGAAAAAACCTCAAGAAGGCATATTTACACAATTTGGCTAAACCCTCGTAAAGTAACCCCGTTTTCTAAGGAAGATTATAATACCTACAATAATAATAAAGATGGTGGATTTACTGTCAATAATTTTTTTAGTGTTTTGGAAAGATTTTAATCCGGCTCCATGAAAGGCATCAACACCCATCAGCATCAGGAACTCATGCGTAGGATCTACGGATTGGAAATCCTTTACCAGCTCCATGGTTTTGAGGAGGAACTTTCTTCCCTGCGCGAGAAGCATCAATTCCTGCGCGAAGCACATCGGGAGTACTGCCACATCCTAAATAAATTGGATGAAATATTGGAGGATTATAAAGTCGCTGCACATGAGCTTAAGAAGGAATGCAAAGGAAATGCTATCTTGAAAAATGGGCACCATAAACAGGATCTGGAGATCCAACGGATGTTACGGAAAATAAAAGCAATTTAAACTGATATTAACCTTTAATTTAATCCCTGGGCGTGAAATTTAATCATTCTCAGGGATTGCTTTTTCATTTAATCGGGAAGAGCGTTGCATGAACTACTTTTTTTTGTAGACTTGTACTATCATATCACGATATGATCGCCTAAAAAACTTATAAACATAAATCCTAAATTAAAATCAAACACATGAAAAGAAGATTTTTACTTACTTTTTTCGGGGTAGCGTTGTATGCATCCTGTTTGATGGCGCAGCAAAAAGCGGTAACAGGGAAAGTTGTTTCTTCCAATGGAGAGGTGCTTTCAAATGTTACGGTGCTCGTGAAAGGGACCGACCGGATGGTGCAGACCAATGCGGACGGAACCTTCTCGATTCAAGCTGCTCCAGGCGAGACCTTGGTGTTTCGCATGATCGGTTCCGATGAAAGGAACCAGGTGGTCGGTGCTGGAAATGTATACAACATCACGCTGCAATCGTCCGATGAAGCGATCGACGAAGTGGTAGTGACCGCCATGGGTATCAAGCAACAGGCAAGAAGCTTGGGTTATTCCGCCCAGAATGTTTCTTCCAAAGAGCTGACCGAAAGTAATCAGCCCAACTTAGTGAACACCCTACAAGGTAAGGTGGCTGGTGTACAGGTAACCAATTCTGGAGGTTCACCCGGTACCTCTGCCTCTATCTACATCCGAGGTGGAAGTTCCCTGAGTGGGAATAACCAACCGCTATTTGTTGTGGATGGTATTCCGATCGATAACAGCACGCCCATCTCCCAAGGAGGTTTAACAGCAGGAGTGGCCCCGGCATCCAACCGGGCCATCGACATCAATCCCGAAGACATCGCAAGTATTTCGGTATTGAAAGGTCCTGCCGCATCTGCCCTTTATGGATTGCGGGCAGCCTCTGGTGCAGTGATCATCACGACCAAGCGGGGGAATTCCGGAAAAGGAAGCATCAGCTACGGAAATACCTTCTCTTGGGATAAGGCGAATAAATTGCCAGAATTGCAAGGGGTCTTTAAACAGGGACGAAACGGGATTTTCGAAAATGAAAGTTACCTTTCCTGGGGGCCAGAGTTTGCATCAAATGAGGTGATCTACGATAATCTGGGCGGATTCTTCAAAACTGGCTTTGCCCAGAACCACGACCTCTCGGCGAGTGGTGGTTCGGAACGTTCTACCTTCTATGTTTCTGGAAACCTCATGGAACAGGGAGGTATCGCAAAGAACAACGACTTTTCCAGAAGGTCCTTTCGGTTGAACGCAGACCATAAGATATTCGACAACCTAAAGATCGGCGCCAATATGACCTATATGAATACAGGTCGTACCTATTTCCCGCAGGGTTCTGAAAATGGGGTAATGGGTGCCATCTATTGGCCGAGGAACGTGCAGATGACAGATTTCCTGAATGAGGATGGAACGCAGAAAACCCTGAGTGAAAATGGGGAAAATGCCATTGATAACCCGTATTGGACCATCAATAAAAAACCGATAACCAATAGGGTTAACAGGGTGATCGCGATGGGGGATGTGAATTATAACCCCTATGAATGGTTGACCTTGACCTATCGATTGGGAACAGATTATTATGGGGAGAATTTTCAAAGTATCACGGCTCCGACATCACAAACTGGATTAACGGGTTATATGACTGAATCAAAGGCCAATAACCAACTGACCACTTCGACGTTCTTGGCCAATGCCAAGCAATCAGTGTCGGACTTTAATTTTGATTTTACCGTTGGTCATAACATAGAGACGATATTTAGAGAAACCAATACCGCCACAGCAAGGAATTTCATTGATCCGGATTTTGCTTCCATCAATAATGCGTTGGCGGAAGACCGTACCGTATCCACCAGCATCTCCAGAAGGAGAATTGTTGGGGTGTTCGGTGATTTTACGGCAGATTGGAAAAACATCATCTACCTGAACCTAAAAGGAAGAAACGATTGGACATCCACCCTCCGAGCAGGTCAAAATTCCTTTTTCTATCCAGCAGTGAGCACCTCCATTATCCTTACGGACCTGATGAAGGAACTTTCTGGAAACAGTAGTACCGGTTTTCTGTCGTATGCAAAATTAAGGGCAGCCTGGGCGCAGGTAGGTAAAGATGCACCAGCGCATAAATTGGCCACAACCTTAGGTACCTATATCAATGATTTCACCATCAATCCACGTGGATTTATCTCCAATATGAATGATACCTATGGAAATCCTAACCTGGTTCCGGAATTCACGAATTCGTTGGAATTTGGCGCGGATCTTAAAATGTTCAATAACCGTATCGGATTGGATGTGACCTGGTACAAGACAAATTCGGATAATCAGATCCTGAGCACCAGGACTCCGCCTTCTTCAGGCTCGTTCTTGGCCGTGCTGAACGGTGGAGAGATCGAGAATGTTGGTTGGGAAGGGATTTTGAACGTGCAAGCAGTTAAAAAGCACGATTTTTCATGGTCCTTCGATGTGAATTTCAGTAAAAATAAGGCCACTGTGCTTAATCTTCCTGGTTTCTTGGATCGGGTGGAACTGTCGGATGCTTGGGTAAAGGGCGATGCTGCACAAGGAGCTGCCTTCTTGAATTCTACCCTGTTTGGGATAAATGGAAAAACCTGGAAAACCAATGATGCCGGACAATATTTATTGGATAATAACGGTATGCCACAAGTAGTTTCGACCTTGTCCAATATCGGCGACCGTAATCCGGACTGGATCGGCGGTATCACCAACAATTTCCAATATAAAAACCTTGGATTATCCTTTATGTGGGATGTTCGCCAGGGTGGCGATGTATTCAATGCAACGGCCTATACCTTGGTGTTGTCGGGTTTGAGTCCATTGACGCTGGATCGCGGAACGGCTGTGATTCCGGGTATCATCGAATCCACCGGAGCGACCAATACCACCGCTATTCCGTTGAACCAAGATTATTATACCAGCAGGTTTGCGAACAATGGGTATAATTTCGTGGAAGATGGAAGCTGGATCCGATTGCGTTATGTGAGTCTTTCGTATAAGGCACCGGCTTCGTTTACAGAGAGGTTGAAATTATCGAATCTCCAGTTCACACTGACCGGAAGAAACTTGTTGTTGTTCACGGATTATTCGGGAGTTGATCCGGAAGTTTCCGGATCTGGAGCAGGAGTAGCAGGAGCGGGGTCCTTCGGGTTTGACAACCTAGGGGTTCCAGCGACCAGGGGATTTGATTTAGGTTTGAAATTTTCATTTTAATAGGCCATGAAGAATTTTATTAAAAACAGTTTATATATAGCACTAGCAGCAACGAGTTTGGGATTGGGATCATGCCAGAAATTCCTGGATGTAAATGAAGATCCGAACAATCCCTCGAAGGTAGAGGCTGCGAGCAGGATTGCTGGAGCAATCACGACTTCAAGTGGGGCGGCACAGTGGCGTGCTTCGCGGGAGGTAGCCGGAGTAACGCAATATGGGGCCATACAGAGTGCCTCTTCAGGAGGATATTCGGCAACGAATTGGCGATTTACTTCGGGTTATTTTGCTTGGCAGAATGCCTATGTGATCACGATGCCAAATGCCGTGGATATTATTGTATTGGGAGAGGAAGAAGGAAATCCACATTTTGTTGGAGTAGGAAAAACCTTATTGGCACTGAATTTCGGATTGCTGACCGCTCAATATGGTGATATCGTAGTCGATGATTTTTATAATGGTAAGGATATGATTTCCTTGGTCCCAAAATTCAATACCCAAAAAGAGGTCTACGAGCGTTTGCAGACCATACTTGATGAGGCTATTGCCGCTTTTGAAAGAACGGACAACAAGCGGGGCTTGCACGTGAAAAACGGAGACCTGCTGTACCAAGGGGATATTTCCAAATGGAAGAAGTTCGCTTGGGCCTTAAAGGCAAGGTACATGAACCATTTGAGTAAGAAATCGGGGCTGTACAATGCGGATGAGATCATCAAAGCCTGTCAGAATGCGTTCAATGGCGATGGAATGGATGCCGAGTTCCCTTATTTATCGGGCGGATTGTTGGTGGATGAAAACCCATGGTCGAGCTGGGGTGGTTTTGAATCCTTAACCAACCCTAGGTATTTTGCTTGGTCGCAGTTTTTTGTGAACATGCTGAGCTCTTTTCCGGTGACCAATAAATTATACCAGGATCCACGGATCAGTAAGATCATGCAGCCTGCGGCTTCCGATGGGAAATATCGTGGACCAGCGGCGGGGGCATTTATTGCCAATGGACAAGGGGTTTTGCCAGATGGTTCGCCGGGTGATGCAAGCAAGACCAAGCCAGAGGATTACGGCAGATTCAGCAAGAGTGGCTTCTACACCAACACCACTTCTCCTTTTGGTTTCATTACCTATTCGGAGGTGAAACTGATCGAGGCCGAGGCACGATTGCGGAAAGGGGATAAGCCGGGCGCATTAGCCGCTTATGAAGAGGGTGTGAAGGCCAATATGCGTAAATTGGGGGTATCTGCCTCGGATATCAATGCCTATTGGGCAGCACAAGTAGCTGATAACCTGACTGGACATTTTGACCAATTGAATACAGGTCTTTCGCACATCATGCGTCAGAAATATATTTCCTTGTGCCTAAACCCAGAAACTTGGGTGGATATGCGTAGGATGGATTACAGTTCGGCAATCTATGGTCCGAGTCTGAAAAGACCGGCCAACCTGAACACGACTATTTTTGATCCGAACAATAATTCCCAATGGATACAAGCGATGCTTTATGAAAGTAATGAGCAGAACAGGAATCCGGAAGAGGTAGGTGATAATTCGGAGAAATACCGATTGTTGACCCCACTTTGGTTCAATGTGGTAGAATAAAAGAAAAGGCTTGAAACATTGTTTCAAGCCTTTTTTTGATGTTGCCCGACCTGGATTCGAACCAAGACAAACGGCACCAAAAACCGTCGTACTACCATTATACTATCGGGCAATCCTTTTAGTTTTTTGTCTCAGGTTGTTCCCTTTTGACGATGCAAATATACGTCGAGTTTTCTAATTCGCAAATAAAAAATTAGGTTAATTGTTAAATATACTGATTTTCAATGCAATATTTTTTGGCTTTAAATGGCTCTCTGTGCATTTTATGTTGTTTTGCCTATTAGAACTGTATTAAATTCGAAACTATTTGTTCGTTTATTCGTAGGAATCCTTATTTTCGAAGCAGAATTATTAGAAAACCTGCTGGTACAACTATGAATTATAAAAAAATCAATAACCTGTTGGGATGGGCCTGTGGTATCATTGCTACACTGGTTTATGTGTTGACGTTAGAAAAAACAACAAGCTGGTGGGATACAGGTGAGTTTATTGCCTCTGCCTACAAAATGCAGATTGTACACCAACCTGGTGCACCTTTATTCCTGATGTTGCAAAACATATTCTCGAATTTCGCCTTTGGTGATAATACCAAAATTGCTTATTGGATGAATGTGGGTTCGGCCGTATGTAGTGGTCTGACCATTACCTTCCTGTTCTGGACCATTTCGGCCTTGGCTAAGAAAGTATATGGAAGAATCAATACCTCTGGGGAACTATCCAATACCGCAATCATCAATATCATGGGTTCTGCTGCGGTTGGGGCCTTGGCCTATACCTTTACCGATACGTTCTGGTTTTCGGCTGTAGAGTCTGAAGTATATGCTATGTCTTCCCTTTGTACGGCAGTGGTCTTCTGGGCCATCCTGAAATGGGATGAACATGCCGACGAGCCGCAATCCAACAAATGGTTGTTATTGATTGCTTATGTCATGGGCCTTTCCATTGGGGTGCACTTATTGAACTTATTGGCCATTCCGGCCTTGGCTTTGGTGGTGTATTTCCGAAAAACCAATAAAGTGACCACTTCTGGAGTGGTAAAAACTTTATTGTTAGGGGTGGTGATCCTGGGTTTTGTCCTTTGGGGTATTATTCAGTACCTGATCAAATTGGCGGCGCATTTCGATAGGATCTTTGTCAATTCCTTTGGCCTGGGATTCGGTTCGGGTGTTACCTTCTTTGCGCTATTGGTATTGGGTGTACTGGTTTGGGGATTATGGTATTCGCATAAAAAGATCAAGCCGATCATGAACATCGCTTTCCTGAGTGTTGCCTTCATTATCTTCGGGTACAGTTCATTCTCGATGATCTTGATCCGTGCGAAGGCAAATCCAACCCTGAACAACTCCGATCCGGACAATGCTTTCTCTTTCTTGAGCTACCTGAACCGGGAGCAATACGGCGATGAACCTTTGTTCAACGGACGCTATTTCGATGCTAAACCTACGGATATGCATGAAACGGGCAAAGTATACCGGAAGGATGCCAACCGTTATAATGTAGCCAGAAAAAAATACGATTATACTTTCGATAGAACTACGCTTTTTCCACGTATCTATTCGGAAAAACATGAAGCCTACTACCGCGACTTCCTGAACCTGCCGGAAGGAACTGCCCCTACTATGGGGGATAACCTGAAGTTCTTCTTCGGTTACCAGATCGGCCATATGTACAGCCGCTATTTTATGTGGAATTTTGTCGGTAGACAGAACGATGCCCAGGGGCATGGTCAATTTACGGAAGGAAATTGGATTTCGGGAATCAAACCGATCGATAATATGCTGGTTGGCGGACAATATGCCCTGCCTGAATCAGAAAAACAAAATGCAGGAAGAAACACCTATTTCTTCTTACCGTTGATATTGGGGATTTTGGGTGCTGTATGGCACTTCAAAAAGGACCAAAAAGATGCGACGGTGGTGGCGCTCTTGTTCTTCTTTACCGGACTGGCCATTGTACTTTATCTTAACCAAACACCGATGCAGCCAAGGGAGCGGGATTATGCTTTTGCAGGATCTTTCTACGCTTTCTGTATCTGGGTGGGTATGGGTGCCCTTTGGATTTCGGATATGCTGAGCAGGAAGATGAACGCCAAAACGGCTGCCATGGCGGCAACAGGGGTATCCGTGCTTTGTGGACCTGTGCTGTTGGCAAGCCAGAACTGGGATGATCACGATCGCTCGGAGAAATTCCTGGCAAGGGACATGGCGAAAAACTACTTGGAGTCTTGTGCGCCGAATGCCATCCTATTCACCTATGGGGATAATGATACCTATCCGTTATGGTACGTGCAGGAGGTGGAAGGTTTCCGTACGGATGTGCGCGTAGTGAACTTGAGTTTATTGAGCTCTGATTGGTACATGAAACAGATGATGGAGAAAGTGAACGATGCGGATGCATTGCCATTGAACATCGATCCGGAGCAGATTAAGGATGGGGTGAGGGATGTGATCTATTACAATGATTTCAAGATTCCTGGACATGTAAACATTGAGGAATTATTGGCAGTGATGCTTTCTGATGATCCACAGGCAAAAGTTCAATTGCAGAGTGGTGAATTCGGAAACCTGCTTCCAACGAAGAATATGCAATATAAGGTGGATAAAGCCGCGGTAATTGCCAATAAGGTGGTGCCTAAGGAATGGGAAGATGTGATTGTCGATACAATGCAATGGACTTACCCAGGGAATATCGTTAGCCGTGCTGACCTTTCGATCATGGCCATTCTGGCGAACAATAATTGGAAGCGCCCGGTTTATTTTACCACAACAACACCTGAAGAAAACTACATCGGATTGGGTAAATACCTGGTATCTGAAGGTTTTGCCTTACGATTGATGCCGGTAGCTTCGGCGATGGAAGGTGAAATGAGCACTCCGATCGCTGATGTGGAGGGTACTTACAATAACATCATCAATAAATACAAATGGGGTAACATTGCGCATTCGAAATATCTGGATCCGGATTCCTACCGTTACATCAGCATATATGCGGGAAGTATCTTTGGGGAGACCGCACAAGGTTTATTGGCAAGCGGACATCAGGCAGAAGCCAAGAAATTGGTGAACAATGCCTATGAGAATCTTCCAAAACGGACCTACCTGATGTCGGAGATCTACGGTTATTCCAGCTTGATCGATGCGATGTACAAAGCGGGTGAACCTAGCAAAGCAACGGAAATCGTGAAACGCAATCTGAAATTCATCCGCGAGAACATGGCTTATTACATGGCGATAGCGGAAACAAAACCTAATCTGGAGATGCGGAATATGCGTTATGCCATGGCTTCCCTGCAGCATTACCAACAGATCCTGACGACGGCGAACCAGAAAGAACTGTTGGCCGAAGCCAATCAGATCTTCGATCAGTATAAAGGTCTTTTCCAAACAGGAGAGTAAGGAATTGATGCGGAGCATCAAGCATTAAATAATTGATAAAAAGCAGCTTATTTCGTAAGCTGCTTTTTTTATGTTCAGGGAATCCGGGATTGCATTACGAATTTTGGAAAAAATGCCTTATTTTTGCCTAAATAAATCCATAGATGAAACAATCGAAATTATTAGATGGTCCTAAGTTTCAGATTACGCTCAAGCGATTGTCTCAACAATTAATTGAAAATCATGGTGATTTCAGTAATGCCGTGATCATCGGAATTCAGCCACGCGGAACCTATTTAGCAGAACGTTTAGTGAAAGAAATCAAAGAAATGACCGGGGTAGAAGTGCCTAAGGGAATTCTTGATATTACTTTTTATCGGGATGATTTCCGGATGAAAGGGGCGAGTCCATTGGCAGCGAATAGTACGGTGATCGATTTTATCATTGATGGCAAGGATGTGATCTTGGTAGATGATGTGTTATGGACCGGAAGAACCATTCGTTCGGCCATGGATGCGCTTCAGGCTTTTGGTCGTCCGAATCAGATTGAGCTTATGGTGTTGGTGGATCGTCGTTTTTCCAGACAGATCCCGATCCAACCGGATTATATTGGTATCCAGGTGGATTCCATCGATTCCCAAAAGGTTATTGTCAGCTGGAAAGAGGTAGATGATAACGATAGTATTGTGTTAATCACCGATAAGAAGTAGTGATTTTATATTGTTTTACAAATGTCAGCATCTGAACAACTAAGTACCCGTCATTTATTAGGCATAAAGGATTTGAACAGCAATGATATCCAATTGATCTTGGATACAGCGGCAAATTTTAAAGAGGTCTTAAACAGACCGATCAAGAAAGTGCCTTCCTTACGTGATATCACCATTGCCAATGTTTTTTTCGAAAACTCTACCCGAACGAGGTTATCTTTTGAATTGGCGGAGAAGCGCCTTTCGGCGGATATCGTGAACTTCGCGGCATCTTCTTCTTCGGTGAGCAAAGGGGAGACCTTGATCGATACGGTGAACAATATCCTGGCGATGAAGGTGGATATGATCGTGATGCGCCATCCTTATGCGGGAGCTGGGGTTTTCTTGAGCAGGCATGTGGATGCACAGATCGTGAATGCCGGTGATGGTGCGCATGAGCACCCGACGCAGGCTTTGTTGGATTCTTTTTCCATCAGGGAAAGACTGGGCGATGTGGCTGGTAAAAAAGTGGCTATCATTGGGGATATTTTACACTCGAGGGTGGCTCTTTCGAATATTTTATGTTTGCAGAAGCAGGGTGCTGAGATGATGGTCTGTGGACCAACTACCTTGATCCCCAAATATATTTCTTCCTTAGGAGTGAAGATTGAGCATGATCTGATGAAGGCGTTGAATTGGTGTGATGTGGCGAATATGCTGCGGATCCAGTTGGAGCGTCAGGATATTGCTTACTTTCCTTCTTTACGGGAGTATTCGATGTTGTATGGTTTGAATAAGCAGATCCTGGATTCGTTGGATAAGGAGATTGTGATTATGCACCCGGGCCCTATTAATAGGGGAGTGGAGATTACGTCGGATGTAGCGGATAGTAGTCATTCTATTATTTTGGACCAGGTGGAAAATGGAGTAGCGGTGAGAATGGCCGTGCTTTATTTGCTGGCTGGGCAGAGGGGGTAGATTCGTCATTGCGAGGAGGCACTTCGTCATTGCGAGGAGGCACGACGAAGCAATCTTTCGACTTGTGTAAAGATTGCTTCGTTCCTCGCAATGACGCGTAAAGGCAATCACATCACACACAACCACAACCACAACCACAACCACCAAACTTCCCCCAATCCCCACTCCCCCCCCCAATCCCATTTCTGTTAAATAAAGTTAAATGCCCTAGGTTATTAACAGGTGTTAACAACTTTTGAGGAAAACATACAACTTATCCATTAATTTCGTAGGTTGAAGGATTTGTGTCATTTTCACAGTGAAACTACCTTCCATATTAATTATTTGACAGGCAATCTATTAAAGGAGTATTCAATCGTATGTATAAAAAAATTTACCAGGTAGGTGTGGCTTTGAGCTTAATGAGTACACCAGCATTGGCACAACATTCAGCTTGGCAAGAGGTAAATAAGGCTTATAAAGAAGGCTTAGAGTTATTTGAAAGGGGAAAATTTAGTTCTGCATCCAAGCAGTTTGATCTGGTGGAGCAGTTGAGGACCAAGTCGACCCTACAATTGGATGAAACCCAAGAAATCAGTTTACTGAAAGAGAATGTCCGTTATTATCAAGCGGTATGTGCGATTGAACTTGGCGAATCTGATGCGGAAAATCAATTCCTGAAATTTATCCGTGACTATCCGGCAAGTGCCAATTCCAAAGCTGCCTATTTCCAGATCGGTAAATCCTATTACGCAAAGAAAGACTATCCTAAAGCGATCGAATGGCTCGAGAAAATCGATAGTAAAAACCTTGCTGGTGCGGAGAACTTAGAATATCGCTTCAAACTGGCCTACGCTAAATTCATGACCGGCGATTATGAAGCTTCAAAACCGGTGTTTTTGGAGTTGAAAGATCAAAGAAGCCCATACCAGGAAGCAGCCATCTATTATTCGGCCTACCTAAGCTACCTTGATCAAGAATATAAAACTGCATTGAATGAATTTGAACGCTTAGAAGGTTCAAAAACATACGAGAACAGTTACCCTTATTATATCACTGCCCTGTATTTCTTGGATAAACGCTATGACGAAGTATTAAGCTACGCATTGCCAAAACTGGAAACCACCAAGCAGGAAAGTGAAACCGACATGTTCCGCATCATTGCCGCCACCTATTTTATCAAAGGTGATTTGGACAAATCCAAAGAGTACTACGATAAATTCCAGGCGCAGGATCAAGGAAAAACACAGAACAATCAGGATAGTTACCAGATTGGTTATATCAATTACAAATTAGGACATTACGAAAAGGCGATTGAGGAATTGAGTAAACTGGAAGAACCGGATGCTTATTACCAAAGTGCCATGATTACCTTGGGGGATGCCTACCTAAAAACTGGCAACAAGCAAGGCGCTAGAAATGCATTCTTCAAAGCTTCGAAACTGGAGTTTGATCCAGAATTGAAAGAAGAAGGTTTGTTCAATTATGCCAAGCTTTCCTACGACCTGGAATTCCACCAGGTTGCGCTGGATGCGATCCAGGAATACATCAAAACCTATCCTAGAACTAAAAGAAACGAAGAGGCGAGGACATTGCAGGCGGAGGTATTGTTGAGTACCAAGAATTACCGCCAGGCAGTAGATGTGTTGGAAGCCTTGAAAAATAGAGGTAAAGAAGCGAATGCGGCTTACCAGAAAGTAACGTATTACCGTGGGTTGGAATATTACAATGAGCGTGCTTTTGAGAACGCGATTTCCATGTTCATGCGTTCGGAAGAAAACCGTCATGATGAGGAGATTCATGCTTTAGCGACCTATTGGAAAGCTGAAGCCATGTACGAGGTTCGTAAATACAAAGAGGCAGTTGCTAATTTCAATAAATTCCTGGCCTTGCCAGCAGCCCGTAAAACGGATGTGTATAACTATGCGAACTATGCCTTGGCGTATGCCGCCTTCCGTGCGGACAATTACAGCACCGCTGCCAATTATTTCGAGAGATTCTTAGCAGGCGGAGGTAAGGATGGTATCGATCTGAATACCCGCAACGATGCCTTTGCGCGTGCAGCAGATTCGTACCTGGCAATTAAAAACTACAGTAAGGCCGCTAATTATTACGACCGTCTGATCGCTTCGGGCGCGCAGAGTCAAGATTATGCCTTATTCCAAAAAGGGATATTATTAGGCCTTCAAGGCGATAACAATGGAAAGATTGCGACCTTGAATACCGTAATGTCGAAATACCCTAAATCCAATTATGCGGATGATGTGGCATTCGAGGTGCCATATACCTATTTCTTGATGGGCAACCATGACGAAGCGATAACCGGTTTGCAGAAAATGGTGGAGCAATATCCACGTAGTTCTTATGTACCGAGAGCTTTGGTGACCATTGGTTTGGTACAGTACAACAAGGATCAGAACGATGCGGCTTTGGCTACTTTCCAACGCGTAGTAAACCAATATCCTACAACGGATGAAGCGAAACAGGCTTTGGGATCCATCGAAAACATCTACTTGGATAAAGGGGATGCTTCGGGATACATCCGCTATGCGACAGGTACCAACATTGGTGACTTGAGCACGGCAGAGCAGGATGCACATACCTTCTCCATCGCCCGTACCTTATTCGATCGTGGAAACTGGCAAGCAACCGTTGAGGCGGTGAATGCTTATTTCGATAAGTTCCCGAAACCGATCAATGAGAAACATGCGCGTTTCTTACGTGGGGAAAGTAATGCTAACCTGGGTAAGGACAAAGAGGCATTGCACGATTTCAATATCATCATGAATGACTGGACTTCGGCCTATACCGAAAAGACCTTGATTTCTGTAGCGAAATTGCATTTGCGCAATAAGGCTTATAACGAAGCGACGCAAGTACTGAAGAAATTGGAGCTGACTTCGGAATACAAAGAGAACTATGGTTGGGCAGTGAACAACCTATTGGTGAGTTACTTCAATATCGGCGATTATACCGAGACCTTGAACTATGCGAACATCATCAAGAAGTATGAAAAAGCTTCGGAGGAGGATATCGCTAAAGCGCATCTATATGCGGCGAAGGCTTATTTGTCGACCAGTAGAGGTTCTGAAGGCATGAAGGAATTGAACCTTGCTGCCTTGAAATCAAAAACCGAAACCGGTGCTGAGGCACGTTATATGGTGGCGGAACAACAAGTGAAGAACAAAAACTACGATGGGGCAATCAAGTCGGCCTTGGATATCGCAGATTCCTTCTCTTCGTATGACTATTGGGTGGCCAAAGGATTTATCCTGATGGCTGAAGCCTACCAAGCGAAGGGCGACAATTTCCAAGCGAAATCGACGTTGGAAAGTGTGATCGAGAATTACGAAACCACGGATGATGGCATCCTGGAAACGGCTAAAAATTTGTTAGAAAAAATTAAATAAGAATAGGAAAAAGATGAAGGTCAACACATTTTTTAAAAAATCTACCATATTAACCTGCTTATTGGGAATGGGCTATGCGGCATCTGCGCAGACGCCAGAAAAACCAGTAACATTGGATTCTATAGATATCGTACGTGATTACCGCCCTATTCTTGCTGATGCAGTAAAAATTCGTCGTAGTCCTGATATGTCCAATAAAAGAGAGTACATGCCGAAATTGAATTACGGAAATGTGCCGGATAAGAAATTGGACATCAATACCGGATTGAAGGAACTGAAGATCATGGAAACCCCATTTTCGCAGATCTTTGATCTAAAGAGTAATTATGCCAAATTCGGTATTGGGAACTTTAATACCATTTTAGGTGAAGCCTATTTTGCGGTGGAAGATTATGAGGATATCCGTTTTGGAGGATATGCCAAGCACTTGAGCCAAAAAGGAAACTTGGAAGACCAGAAATTCTCCAGACAGGAAGTCGGAATCTTCGGACGTCGTATCCTACCGATGTTCACCCTGAATGGTTTAGTGGGATACAATGGTTTTGGAACCCGTTTTTATGGTATTCCATTGGCAGATGACGAAACCCCTTTAAACCCAACCCGTGAGGCACAACGTTTTAATGATATCTTCCTTTCGGCAGAATTGACCAGCAATTATGATCCTAATAATGCGGATGCGCTGAGCTATTCACTAAAAGCGGATGGATATATCTATAAGGACAAGTACGATGCAGGTGAGAATTCCATCGCCCTTGCAGGATACTTGAACAAAAGGGTGAATTCTTTCAATGTAGGTGCAAACCTTGCCGTGGATCTGAATTCCATCAAAGGCGTAAATACACCTGATGGTTCCTTGAACAACTCGATTGCGAATATCAATCCTTATATCAAATTCAAAGGCGAGAACTATAACATTACCTTAGGAGCCAATATCGTTTCTGAATTTGGCGATAGCTCCAGATTCAACATCTTCCCAGAAGCAGAGATCGACTTTGCTTTGGTTCCGGAATACTTCTATATTTTTGGAGGGGTTAAAGGTGGCGTGGAAAAAGGATCTTTCCGTAGTTTCACGAAGTTGAATCCTTATTTGGGACCAAATCTGAACATCCAGAACACGGTAGATCGTATGAATATCTATGGGGGTATCAAAGGGAATGCAGGTGCCACATTTGGCTATAAAGTAAAGGCGTTCTACAGAAAAGTAGAAGGTTTACCTCTTTTTGTCAACAACCAGACCACACCATTCAATTTCGGGTTGATCTATGATGGTGATGGTGATGATGCAGTTAAACATGTAGGTTTAGAAGGGGAGATCAATGTCCGTCTTTCGGCCTTGGTTAACCTTGGTGGTCGTTTGAACATCGACAATTATACCATGGTGGTCGAGGATGAAGCTTGGCACATGCCGAAAATGCGCTTAGCAGCCAATGCTCGATTTAACATTTCGGAGAAACTATTTATTGATGCCGAAGCGTTATTCCATGGGAATTCCTTTGCAAAAGAATATAGATTCGCGACCCAGAATGGTCAGCCTGATGCGACCTTCCAGAAAACAACGGTTCCTTCATTCTTCGACCTAAGTGCTGGTGCGGAGTACAAAGCAACCAAGCAATTGGGGATTTTTGTGAAAGCGAATAACATTTTGAATACAGAATACCAACAGTACCTATATTATCCTAAATTAGGGTTTAATATTTTGGGTGGTATTAATTTTTCATTTTAAGGTAGACAAACTTTAAATTTGCACCGAAAAACGAATTCATGGATTTAGGAAGATATATTTATCAAGTATTAAAACACCGAAATGAAGTGTTTGTAATAGGATTGGGCGTTTTTAAACGCATCCATACCTCTTCTGTATTTGATGAACGTAAAGGTGTTTATTTACCGCCATTGACTTATTTGGAGTTCGATCCGAAGTCGGTGGATGGGGTGGATATCGTAGAATACATACAGCAGGCTAAGCAGGTATCCCACGCAGATGCGCAGGACTCGGTGCAGGAAGCTGTCATCAACCTGTTTGAGGAAATCAAGGACCATGGGCAGGCGAGCCTGACCCATCTTGGCCAATTGATCAGACATGGAAATTCCCTTGTTTTTAAAGCGGAGGATCTGAGTGGATTCCAATTGGAACCTGTGGAAGCCGGAGAAATCCTACCAACCGCTGTGGTAACAGCGCCTGAAGAGGAACTAGAGGTGGAGGAACCGGTAGCAGAGCCAGCGGAGGAGCAGACAGTCGAGGAAACCGAAGTCACTGAGGAGGTACCAAACGAAGAGCCTGTTGCCTTTACCGAAGAACCCGAAGCGATTGTCGAAGAACCTGTTTATGAAGAAGAAGCTCCGCGCTCATCGAATAAATTAGTTTGGTTTATTGCAGCAGCCATCCTTGCCATTGCTGTTATTGGTGGCTTGGCGTATAACAAAGGTTTCTTTGGGAAAAATACCTCAACAGCAGCCTTGGATAGTAATAAACAAGTAATAGCACAGAATAATGCAGCCATGGCAACTACGGATAGCAGCTCTTTAGCCTTGGATTCTTTAGGTAGAGCTGATTCCACAGCGGCCAAAGATTCTGCAGCCGTGAAACCTGCAGCTAGCGAAGAGACTAAAAAACCATTGATTCCTGCTGGTCATCAGTATTCCATCGTCATTGGCAAGCATGCTACCTTGGCGCAGGCGTTCGATCAGGCAGAATCATTCAATAAAGCGGGAGTGACCTCCGTTCGGGTAATCCCAAGTAAATTAGCACACAACAAGAAAACGGTCATCTGGGATACGTATGTAACGAAAGCTGAAGCGGACTCCGCTTTGCGTGTTGTTCAGAAACGTCATGTAGCAGATGCCTGGGTTCAAAAACTGAATTAGTAATCAATCAAAACAAGCATAACTTTTAATAATCATTATGTCATTAGTACAAGCAACAGTTGATACCTTAAATCAAGTTCAACAACAAGAATTACCGGTAGTAGTTCAGGAAGATCTTAATCTTCTTCAATTATTGATGAAGGGTGGATGGATCATGATCCCAATCCTATTGTTATTCTTCTTAGGATTAGTCATCTTTTTCGAACGTTACATCACCATTTCCAAAGCAGGTAAAACAGAGGGTGGATTATTAGCGCAGGTTAAAAGTAATGTCCTTGCCGGAAAATTGGATTCTGCTATGGCGGTATGTCGTTCTAGCAATTCTGCATTATCCAGGATGTTGCAAAAGGGATTGACCCGTGTTGGACGTCCGATCAAAGACATTGAAGGAGCGATTGAAAACCAAGGAAAATTAGAGGTTTCCCGTTTGGAGAAGAACATCAATATCTTGGGTATCATTGCAGGTATTGCGCCGATGCTTGGTTTCGTAGGAACGATCTTTGGGGTAATCCAGATCTTCCGTGATGTAGAGGTAGCAGGTGGTATTGATATCGGTTCGGTATCGGGTGGTCTTTATGTGAAGATGATCGCATCGGCTTCCGGATTAACCATCGGTATCTTAGCTTACATTGGTTACCATATTTTGAATATGATGGTAGAACGCTTGATTTTACGTATTGAGACGGATGCTATCGAATTTATTGATCTATTGGATGAGCCTAGCTTATAATAGCTAATAGCGCGATCATTCCATAAGCTTTACATATCATACTATGAATCTACGTAATAAAAGAAATAAACCAGCTGCCGAGGTACACACCGCTGCGTTGAACGATATCATGTTCTTTTTGATGTTGTTCTTCCTTTTGGCTTCTGCAGTTGCCAACCCACAGGTTGTAAAACTACTATTACCGAAATCTTCTGCTGGAGAGCAATCTGTAGCAAAAAAGACCATGACCATTTCGGTAACCAGTGACCTGACCTACCATGTGGATAAACAAGCCGTGCCTTTGGAAAACCTGGAAAGTTATATCCAGTCCAATATCGCTACGGGTGAAGAGTTGACCATCATGTTATATGCAGATGAAACAGTGCCGATCAAAAACATCCTTTCGGTGATGGATGTGGCCAATAAATTAAAAGTGAAACTTGTATTGGCTACGGAGCCTAAAAGAGACTAATTACCTGGGTAATTAAACGTTTCTTTCGGCAGGTAGTCGAATTGATTAGGAATTAGGATATGTATTACCATCAATATCAAGAAGAAAATAACCTTGGAAAGGCGTTTGGGATTTCGTCTTTGGTGATGATCGCCTTGGCGGCCATCGGGTTTTTTATTGTGTTTTCAGAAGACTTGCCGGAATACGGGATGGGCGGAATTATCGTGAATTACGGTACTTCCCCGGAAGGTATGGGCGATGATTACATGAGTGTGGATGAACCTTCCATGGATGAAAATGCCAATAATGTAAGACCAGATAAGATCGATCCAAATACCACACCTATTCCAACCCCATCCCAGCAAGTAACCGACAAAGCGGTGCAAACGCAGGATATGGAAGATGCGCCGGTAGTGCCTAAATCGGAGAAGCCGGTAAAGGCCAATGCGGATCAGGCTACTGCGGAGAAAAAGAATGCTACACCAGCGGTCAATCCGAATGCCTTGTATAAAGGCAAGAAGAACAACGCACAGGGCGTAGGGGATGGTACAGGAAGTACAGCCGGAAACCAAGGATCCAAATTAGGAGACCCATTGGCATCGAATTATGGTGAAGGTGGATCTGGTTTTGGAAACACCATGCTTTCCTTGGAGAATCGTCGATTCGAGGTTCGTCCAAACGTGGAAGATAATGGCCAACAGACCGGTATTGTCAAGGTGGAATTTACTGTTGATAAAAGCGGGAACATCATTCGTGCCCGTCAAGCTAAAGGAACTACGATCGCTGACTATAGGTTGGTGCAGAAATGTGTGGATGCGGTTCGCAGAGCACGTTTGAATTCTTTAGCCAATGCTCCGGATACCCAAACCGGATTAATTACCTTCAGATTTAGAGTAAGATAATCTTTCTAGAATATGAAAACATTTACAGAGGTAATCGAGTATCTTTATGCTCGATTACCTATGTTTACCCGTGATGGCGCTTCTGCCATTAATCCCGATGTGGATAAAACACTTTTACTTTGTGAAGCATTGGGAAACCCCCATAAAAAATTCAAATCCATACATATCGCCGGAACCAATGGTAAAGGCTCCAGTTCGCATATGTTGGCTTCTGTGCTTGCTGCATCGGGCTATAAGACCGGATTATACACTTCGCCTCACCTGGTTGATTTTAGGGAAAGGATTCGCTTAGATGGCGCTATGATCCCTCAACAGCAGGTAGTTGATTTTGTGAACAATCACCAAGCATTGATCGAAGAGATCCAACCTTCCTTTTTTGAGGTGACGGTGGCTTTGGCGTTTGACTATTTCGCAAATGAAAACGTGGATATCGCTGTGATCGAAGTGGGATTGGGCGGGCGTTTGGATAGCACCAATATCATTTCGCCTGAGCTATGTCTTATCAGTAACATTGGGATGGACCACATGAACGTCCTGGGGGATACTCTGGAAGAAATAGCTGGAGAAAAAGCAGGAATCATCAAAGCCAACACGCCTGTAGTGATCTCAGAAAAACAAGCGGATATACAGCATGTTTTTATCGAAAAAGCAGCCGCTATGCAAGCGGAACTGACCTTTGCTACGGATGTGCTTGAATTGGTTCGCGCAGATCGTACCTCCGAAGGATTGCAGGTGGAGGTGTTGAATAAGGCGACACAAGAAAAGCAGCAATGGCTATGCGACCTGACAGGTACTTATCAGCAGAAAAACATCTTGGGTGTGCTTACTTCTATCCAAAAGCTGAAGGAATTAGGCTATGTCTTGCCAGATGAGAAAGTTGCTTATGGCCTAAGCCATGTGCAGGAAAGCACCGGACTCCGTGGAAGATGGCAGACCTTGCAAACAGCTCCTTGGGTGATCTGTGATACCGGTCATAATGAAGATGGGATAAAAGAAGTACTGAAGAACCTTCAAACCCTAAACTTCCAAAAACTACATATTATCTTTGGCGCGATGAAGGATAAGGACTTGAGCCATATTCTGCCCCTGTTGCCTAAAGATGCACAATATTATTTTGCAGCGCCCGATATGCCTCGGGCAATGCCTGCGGATCAGCTAAAGCAATTGGCATCAGGATTTGATCTGAAAGGAAATCATTACGAAAGCATTGAACAAGCATTTGATGCTGCCCAACTACAATACCAGGAAAATGACTTGATCTTTGTAGGCGGGAGTACCTTCGTCGTAGCGGAGTTGTTGACTAATCGTTTTTAGTCAACTCTCCACGTAAAGGCTCTTGTATCCAATGCGCTACTTCCTCTTGGGATGCAATCTCACCCTGAAGGTACATAAGCTTGGTTACAGCGGTCTCAAATGTCATGTCGTAGCCATTGAGTATACCAATGCATTTTAATCCATTAGAGGTCTCGTAACGGCCTAGTTCCACTGAACCTACCTTACATTGGGATATATCCAGAATATTCTTTCCCGATTTTACGGCATCAGCCAGTAGGTTCAAGAACCATTCGTCGGTCATGGTATTGCCGGATCCAAATGTCTCCATCACAATACTCCGAACGTCCGAGTTTAATACCGCTTCAATGGTTTCTTTGCTGATACCAGGGAAGAGTTTCAGCACGCCTACGCGGGTATCGATATGGTAGTGGCAAATGAATTCCTTGCCTTCATTATTCAATAGTACTTCCTCATTGTATCGAATATGAATCCCTGCTTCGGCCAATACTGGGTAGTTTGGCGAACGGAATGCCTCAAATTTATCCGAATTGTATTTGAAGGACCTATTTCCACGGAATAGTTTATTATCAAAAAGAATACATACTTCCTGAATGATCGCACGACCATCCTTTTTGGCCGATGCAATTTCCAAAGCCGTCATCAAGTTCTCCCGAGCATCCGTACGGATTTCTCCGATAGGTAATTGAGAGCCGGAGAAGACTACCGGTTTCTGAAGACCTTCCAACAGGAAACTCAACATCGATGCCGAATAGGCCATGGTATCCGATCCATGCAGGATCACAAAACCATCGTAATGCTCATAATTATCACGGATGATCTTGGCCATCTCCAACCATATACTCGGTCTCATGTTAGAGGAGTCGATGATAGGGTCGAAGGAATGCACCGTCAGCTTATAGTTCAAACGACTTAAATCCGGAAGGTTTTTTTCGATCAACTCAAAGTCAAATGGAATAAATGTTCCTGTTTCAGGGTCCTTAACCATACCGATGGTTCCACCTGTATAAATGATAAAAATGTTATACATGGACTAGATGTTAAATACTTTTTTAGAATTATTGGTTGTTATTTCAGCTAATTTCTCCAACGATATTTCATGGATATCCGCTACTTTTTGGGCAACATGTACCAAGTAGCTGCTTTCGTTCTCTTTGCCACGGAATGGAACCGGTGCCAAGTAGGGGGCGTCCGTTTCAAGGACGATATGCTTCAGGTCGATCTCCTTTACCACGGCGTCCAATCCAGCCTTTTTAAAGGTGACCACACCACCGATTCCCAACATGAAATTCAGGTCGATGGCCAACTTAGCTTGGTTTAGATTTCCCGTAAAGCAATGGAAAATCCCAAACAAACGACCATCCTGTTCCTCTTTCAGGATCTCAAACACTTCATCAAAAGCCTCCCTACAATGTATGCTGATCGGTAGGCCCATATCCTTCGCCCAATTGATCTGTTTCCGGAAAGCCGCTTGTTGCCATGCAAGGCTGTCCTGCTCCCAATAAAGGTCGATGCCTATTTCGCCAATAGCATAGATCTTTCTAGCCTGGATCTCCTGTTCAATCCGATCTAATACCTGTGCATAATCTTCCTTAACACTGCAGGGATGCAAGCCCAACATCGGAAAGCAATGAGATGGATATTCGCCGACGGTCTGGTAGACCATGGGAATGGATTCGAGATCCACATTCGGAAGGAATAAGCGATCTACCCCCTGATCAAGACAACGTTGCATTTGTTGCTTCAACTTGTCGGGTTCCGTACTGTAATAGATATGGGTATGCGTATCTGTTAGCGAATATTTGCGAGGACTGCTTATTTCTTCCATGGAGCCAAAGTTAATATTTTGTTATTGAATGTGCCCCTATAGAATAAAAAATCGCAGTTATTTCAAAAATAACTGCGATTCATTATTAATATTTCAATATTTTAACCTAGAGGCCAATAACATTATGGTGTTGGAACCGGAATAGTAGGCTGTGCTGGTGTTGGTTCTTCTTTTGGACCTGGGATAATTTCCAATACATCCACATCAAATACCAATGGTGCATATGCTGGAATCATGTTTCCTTGAGCACGCTCACCGTATCCTAAAGATGAAGGAATGATGAAAGTAGCTTTAGATCCTTTTTTCAATAATTGAAGACCTTCAGTCCATCCTGGAATAACCGGTGTATGACCGATACGTACGCGCAATGGCTCGTAAGGTCTCATTGGTTGGTGGATTTTCTCTTTTTTCGCAGTCTCTGGATTGTTCGTATCGAACATTTTTCCAGTAGTCAAGCTACCAGTATAGTTCAATACTACGGTATCACCTACAACAGGGCTGTTGCCAGAACCTTCTGCTTTGATAACATATTGTAATCCTGATGCTGTTTTCTTAGGTGTCAATTTGTTTTTCTCCACGTAGCTAGTGATTTTACCTTGTTCTGCTTTTTTCAGGTTTTCTGTTTCAGCTAGGTAGAATTTGTTCACTTGTTCGAATAGAGCAGAGTCAGTTAAATTACCTTTCTTGAAGTGTTTTTTAACTTTTACTGTGAATTGGATGTATTTATCAGCGATATCTGGTTTTGGTTGACCAGTTCTAGCTGCCATGGTATCCAAGTTCAATCTGAATACGGCGCTATCGCCTTCACCCAACATTTTTAACATGGTATTGTTATCACCTGGGTATCCACCTTGCATCAATGAATCTGGGTAGATAGGTGCAATTTGGGACATACCTAAATCATAAGTACTTCCTAAAAGGGAGTCACGGTCTGTTTCAACGATCATATCCAACGCTAGGATATCACCACCTACAGCTTTTTCAGCGCCGCCATCCTTGATATACTTATATTCAAGGCCACCTTCACCTTTTTTAAAATTCTGACACGATGCAAAGAATAGTCCTGCTAGTGCCGTTAAAACTACAATCGATTTTTTCATTTTTCTATTTATAACTCTTAAAATATGCTATGTTAAATATTCTTTATACTCCGGCAAGATAGATTTGAATCTGCTTACCACTTCACCTAATTCCTCTGTAGAATTTCCGCCGGCAGCATTCAAATGGCCACCGCCATTGAAATGCTTCTTACAGATTGCATTACATGGGATTTCTCCAATGGAACGCAAAGATAATTTAATTAATTCAGTTCTATCTACAAATAATCCAGCCAAACGAATGCCTTTGATCGAAAGGGCATAGTTCACCAATCCTTCCGTATCGCCCGTCGTTACATTGAACTTTGCCAGATCATCCTTGCTCAAGGAGAATAAGGCTGTATGATATTCCGGAATCACCTCCAAACAGTTCAATAAGGCATAGCCTAAAAACTTAAGCCTGTTCTCTGTACTGCTGTTATAGATCTGTTCGTGGATCTCCCAGTTTCTAGCGCCAGCTTCCAATAAACCTGCAATGATCAGGTGTACTTCCGAAGTGGTCGATTTAAATCGGAAAGAACCGGTATCTGTCATAATCCCTGTATACAAACAGGTGGCTATTTGCTCATCAATATGTGCTTTATCCTGAAATTCCTCCACGATAAATTTATATACTAATTGAGCGGTTGCTGCTGCATTGGAATCCCAATAGCAAACAGCAGCAAAATCCTCTGGATCCAGATGGTGGTCGATCATCCATTTCTGGCCTTTCGCTTCCCTGATAACGGGTTCCAAGATGTTGGTACGAGATAATGCGCTATAATCCAAACAAAAGATGATTTCTGCCGTATCGAACAAAGATTGTGCATAGGCTGTATCTTCCGTATAGAAGATCAATTCCTCACGGCCAGGCATCCAATCCAAAAAGGTTGGAAAATCCGATGATAGCACGATGTGCACATCATGGCCTTTCTTCTTCAACCAATAGTACAAGCCTAAGGAAGAGCCAAGGGCATCTCCATCAGGTTTATGATGGGTAGTGATGATGATCTTTTTAGGTCTGGATAGTTCTACTAAATATTCTTCTCCTGTCAACATACGAATTTTGTGATTGCAAACCTAATGAAAAAAAATCGGCAATGAAAAAAAACCTTAATGCCTAAATGCATAAAGTTTCCAATCCCGACGGGTGCAAATCAGATAATTCCCCGAATTGTAATTGATTTTTCCATCATAGAATAGGGGCTGGGCCTCTACAGGATAGCCATCTGCTATTCCACCGTTCTCTGTAAATAAATAGATCAGGTTGGTGCCTTGTGGCGCTATACCCATCTTCAGCAAACCAGATCCCGCAGGGAAATAATAAGGTTTGTTTTCAATCTTCTTGGTAAAGGTATGGTCAAAGAGCGGTTTAACCGTATTCCCCAATTCCAGTATTTGCAGCACAGAACCATCCAAAACGATCATTTCTGGAGCAGAAGTACCTGCAATATTCTCAAATTCGGCATGGTATTTTGCGTCCCATTTTCCTTCATATACCACCTTGCTCTCGCCCTGTTTATTCATTTCATAGACTTTACCGTCCTCATCGGCGGCATAGTAAACATAGCCATTTTCCCGTTGTACAATGCCCAGGTTAGAAATAAAATTAACATCCCCAGGGACATCGATCTCTTGGGTTTTATTTCCACCCATATCAAAGAAATAAACCCTACCGTAACTTGTAGCCACAACCACCTGGTTGTCCACAAACTGTGCAGGCCCCATTAAACTGCCTTCCACCGTCACATTATCCCATCCTACTACAGCACCTCCTTCCAGGTCATAGGCCATCAACTTGTTCTTACCCGGAATGATCAGCATTTTCTGATTTCCCCAATCCACATAAGTAGGTTGAAAGCTTGGCTCAGCAGAAACACTGCTGGAAAAGCCGGACATCATTTTACCATGAGGATCAAATCGATAGAGTCTCCTTCGGTCGGTAACCAGAACGAGCGAGCGGTCCTCCAACTGGATGGTCTTCCCAACAATTCGACCTGAAAATACGGTAGACCACAGTTTATTTCCACTAGGATGAATGGCATGAACCGTATGATCCTGCTCTTGTGCCAGGATAAACTGCGAGGTATCCGAATGTTCAAAAACATAAGGCCCCGATATTAGTCGGCTACCCATGCTGTAGGTCCAATCTGCATTTACCCCCAGTCGGTTCTTACTTTTATAGATACCATAAAGGCGGCTGATAAAATTACCGGCATTGCCCGACAACTGTAACGACCAGGAATAGAATTCCTGATACCCATAATCTTCCTTATTCCTAAAGTTCTTACTGTAGGTATTGCTCAAGTTATTGATCAAAAAGTTGCTGGCATTTTTGGTGTTCAGGAAAAAGGTGACATTGGCCTCATTTCCTTGGATCTGCTCATAGTTCTTAAAGCCAATTCCACCGATCAATAGATCTTTACGCTTCCAGGTACGTAGATACTCCTGTAACGTGGATTGTTGGTTTGCTAGGACGATAAGATTGTTTACACGAACAAAATAGGGTCTCGAAAAGGCCTTTAAACCTTCGCCGAAACAGCGATAGGGCATATGGGCATGTCTGAACCTATAGATGCTATCGCCAACTGTTTCGGCGAGTTCCGGTAAGATTTGTTCCAATTTACTGCTGTCTTTGATGGCAATAAAACCTAAATAATCCGAATTACTCTGTTCTACAACGGCAAAATCCCCAGCAATAACCGATTTAAAATCAGCCAGCAGGTTCGGTCTATCCTTCGCGATTTCCACTTCCTGATCAGTTAACTGTTTGGCTCCATCCTGACCCTGTTGCCATTTAGCCAAGTCGGTAAACCAGCTATTCGCATCGGAAAAGGAATATTCCACAAACATCATCGTGTTTGATGGGAAATAATTGTACAAGCGTTGCACTGTTTTCCGTTGGTTGGCAAACAAGGCGATATACTGACTGTCCTTATCTTCCAGTTCACTCTCGCCCGAAAGCATCAAAGCATCCTGTTTATAATTGATGTTCCAAACTGTCTGTCCTTTTAATTGGATGAACTGACGTAGAAAATCGCCGGCCTTATTCCGCTTAAAAACAGCAAAAAAGGCAGGAAGATTTTGTTGTGGAACATACACCGTAAAAGGTGAATTACGGTTGCTGAGTTCATTGAAATAGGTTATTTGAGACTCCTTAAGCTTTTCCTGCTTTTTGTCGAGTACTTTCAACAACAGCTCTTTGTTATAGCTGGCAAAGAAAATATTGGACTGATAACTCACGTAAAAACTCGAATCGGAGATTTTACTTTGGGTAGAGTCCTTCAATATCTGTTGAAAACTATAGATCGTATGGCCCAAACTATCGGATTTACCGAATTTAAACTGGGAGCTTAATTGACCCAGCAATTGATCCATCGCTTCTTTTTCAGGTTCTTCAACAACCGGAATGCTATAGAGCATTTCCGTCTGATCCTTCCCCGGATGTAAGGATATAAAAATATCTGAACCACCCAGATAAGCGGATAGATTTTTATTCCTTAAAAGTTGTTGTTTGAGGAGGTTCAGCTGTTCCAGGTCCTGCTTGCCAAGAATAGCCTGGAATATTTCAAAATCCTTAAAGATGTTATCCGTGGTCTCGTCGTTCACGAAGGAAGCGACCAGGTAAGTGTCACTGGGTAAAAATGCGATAGGTTTTACCGCTTCTTTTTTTTCTGAGTCCAATCCACCAAAGTAGAAAACCGAAGCTACAATGACAGCGATGAATAGAAGAACAGAAACAATTATTGTATTTCTCATGTTCGAAAAGCCTTCCGAGGTATTAGTTTATGTTGAATATATACAAAATTGCAAAATTAGACGAGTTTTTTAGGAAGTTATTTTATACATTTATAAACGAAAAAATAACCAACAATTATTTTAACGGCATATATGAACAAGCAAATAATTCTAACTGCCTCATTTTTTGGCTTGCTTGCAGTGATCTTGGGCGCTTTTGGAGCTCACGGCCTGGAAGGCAAAATTTCAGAGAAACAGTTAGAGACATGGGGAACAGCCAATCAATATCATTTTTACCATACATTGGCATTGTTATTCTTATCCACTTTTTCCAGGGCAAAAAGTCAATCCATTAAGGTTTCTTATATCATGTTTACCTTGGGTATCTTCTTGTTTTCCGGTTCGCTTTACCTTTTGAGTACCAGAAACCTGTTAGGGATAGAGAATATATCAGTTATTGGCCCCATCACACCATTGGGAGGCGTATGCTTCATGGTCGGATGGATCGCCTTATTTGTCGCAGCTATGAAGAATAGAGCATAAGCATATTAAAAATTAAATTGATGGAAGCTGCAGGCCTTGGTCTGCAGCTTTTTTTTATGCTAAAATGAGGCTAATATTCCCTATTTTTGTTATATGTCTCAAGCGGAATTATTAGCCTCAAATCGAAAGACTTTATTTGTTGAAGTGATCTTGCCACTGGCCATCGCCAAAAACTATACCTATCGGGTTCCCCTGGAACTCAACGACAAGGTAAAAGTAGGTTGCAGGGTGATCGTGCAATTTGGAAAGAACAAAATCTATTCGGCTATCATCGTGGCTTTAAGCGAAGAGGCTCCGCTGCAATATGAGGCAAAGTATATCCTGGATGTGGTAGACGATGATCCCATCATCTTCCCTAATCAGATTGCCCTATGGAACTGGATTTCGGAATATTACATGTGTTTTCCGGGGGATGTCATGCAGGCTGCACTGCCTGCCGCATTGAAAATGGCCTCCGAGACCAAGATCATGGCAGCAGATGATCCTACTTTAGATCGAAGCCAGATTTCCGATAAAGGATACATGATCCTGGAAGCATTGGACCTTGCCGGAGAACTGACCGTCAATGATGTCATAAAAATCCTGGGGCAGAAAACCGTATTCCCTTTATTGAGAAGCCTTTTTGAAAAAGGTTACATCCTGATCTCGGAGGAGATCAAGGAAAAATATAAAGCAAAGACCAAAGCTTTCTTACGATTGGCATCTATCTTTAATGATGCGGATGGGAAGAGAGAACTATTGGACTCCCTAAATAAAGCGCCTAAACAACAGGATGCGGTCCTTGCCTTTATGCAATTGCAAAAAACAAAAACAGATATCAGTAGGCAGGATGTCATGGAAGCATCGGGTGCTTCCGCAAGTGCCATAACTGCCTTGATCGATAAAGGCGTATTCGATGTGAAGGAAAAAGTGGTGAGTCGTTTCGAAGGAACAGATGTCCTATTATCCCCGGATTTTACTTTTAATGAAGCCCAGCAAACAGCATTCGATCAGATCAAATTCAATTTTGAATCCAAAGATGTCGTGTTGCTTCATGGGGTTACCGCCTCGGGTAAAACCCAACTCTATATCCGCCTCATTGAGGAATGCCTGGCAACAGGAAAATCAGCTTTATATCTACTGCCAGAAATCGCATTGACCGCTCAGATTACCGAACGCCTTAAACTGCATTTTGGCGATAAGCTCGGTGTATATCATTCTCGGTTCAACGATAATGAGCGTGCAGAGGTGTGGCATCGGGTTAGGAAGGGCGATTTCCAAGTGGTCATCGGAGCAAGGTCATCCGTTTTTCTTCCCTTTTTCGATCTGGGATTGATCATTGTGGATGAGGAACATGAAAATTCCTATAAACAATATGATCCGGCACCAAGGTACCATGCGCGGGATACCGCCATCTATTTAGGCCACCAACATCAGGCTAAAGTATTACTTGGTTCGGCTACACCTTCCGTAGAAAGTTATTACAACGCCAAAGCGGGAAAGTATGGTTTAGTGGAACTCCTGCAGAGATTTGGCGAAGCCAAATTACCGGAAATCCAAATCGTCGATATCGCTGAAGCGGGAAGGAAGGAAGAGATGTTTTCCTACTTCAGCGGAACATTATTGAAAGCTATTCAAACCACCATCGCCAATAAGGAACAGGTCATCCTGTTTCAGAATAGGAGGGGCCATACCCCCTTTCTGCAATGTGGAACCTGTGGTTATGTGGCCAAATGTGTCAACTGTGATGTCAGTTTGACCTACCATAAAACCAGCAATCTCCTACATTGCCATTATTGTGGCTTCTCGGAAGAAATGCCCCAGACCTGTCCGGCTTGTGGTTTACCCCACATGCAGAGCAAAGGTTTTGGGACAGAAAGGGTGGAAGAGGAATTGGAGCTGTTATTACCTGATCTGCGGATCGGTAGGCTGGACCTCGATTCCACCAAAGGAAAACATGGGTTCGACCGCGTGATATCCGCTTTCGATAACCAGGAATTTGATGTGCTGATCGGAACACAGATGGTCACCAAGGGACTTGATTTTGGGAATGTGAGCCTCATCGGTGTCATCAATGCCGATGGGATGGTCAACTTCCCTGATTTCAGGGCCTATGAACGGGCATTCTCTCTATTTTCTCAAGTATCAGGAAGGGCGGGGAGAAGGCAGAATCCTGGTCAGGTCATCATCCAGACCTATACACCGAACCATCGAATTCTCGAGCAGGTCCAACAACATGATTATGAAGGCATGTTCATGACCGAAGTAACCGAAAGAAAGAATTACCAGTATCCTCCTTTTTATCGGTTGATCAAATTGGATGTGAAGCATAAAGACCAGGATCTGGTCAATGATTCAGCCATTCGCTTGGCTTCTTTACTAAGACAGCAATTGGGAGCCAGGGTACTGGGTCCTGAACCACCATTGGTTTCCAGAGTGAGGAATAATTTTATCCAGACCATTACCCTGAAGATCGAAAGAAAGGACATTTCCATCAGTAAGGTCAAAGATCTGATCAAACAGTCTATCCTGCACTTTGACCTGGATAAAAAGAATAAAGGGGTTAGGATACAGATTGATGTGGATCCGTATTAATTAAATCTATTCGAAGCTGTATATTTCAAAATTACCAGGCTTGATCACCCACCAAGGGAACAAATCGGAAGGTATCCAATTCAATACGTTCAAAATCATTCTCACCCACACGTAGGATAGTCACCATCTTTTGTGCTTTTTCATCTCCCACCGGGATGACCATCAAGCCGCCGAGCTTGAGTTGTTTCAACATTTTTTCCGGTACGAAAGGAGCTCCTGCTGTTACGATGATGCGGTCGTAGGGCGCATGTTCTGGTTTGCCCATCGAGCCGTCTCCCAAGAAAAAATGAGGTTTATAACCCATATAGGGCAATACTTGAATGGTTCTGTTGTAGAGGTTTTCCTGTCTTTCAATCGTAAAAACCTCTGCACCCAACTCCATTAGGATACAGGTCTGATAGCCTGATCCGGTCCCGATTTCCAATACTTTATCGCCTTTGTTGATATGTAGCAGTTGGCTCTGGTAAGCTACGGTATAGGGTTGGGATATGGTCTGTCCATCGCCAATGGGGAAGGCGATGTCCCGATAAGCTTGATTCCAGAAAGTTTCATCGAAAAAGAAATGCCTTGGCACTTTTCCAATGGCAGCAAGGACTTTTTTGTCTTCGATACCCCTTTTTTCGAGATGTCGAACCAACTGTTTCCTCGCTCCCTGTTCCCGGTAATTGTCAACAAACTTATACGCCATATCCCCCAAAATTACCCTTATTTTACCATATTTCTAAGATTAATTGCAAAACATTCATGCTCAATTAACTGAGGATTTTTTAGGTTTAAACCTATTCATAAGCTTATTTTTTGTATTTTTATTAAAATCATGATCAAATGAAAAAGCTTTTTGTATTTATCCTATTCATTTCATTTCAGTTACCTTTTCTATTCGCGCAACAGATCTCTCCAAAAGACGATGACGTGATGAAAGTATTGGCTATCGGGAATAGTTTTTCCGAAGATGGCATCGAAAACTACCTTTATGATTTAGCAAAGGCTGCCGGGAAGAAAATGGTGATCGGAAATCTATATATAGGTGGAGCACCGATAGAACTGCATCTGAAAAATGCCCATAATAACCTAAAAGCCTATAGCTATCGTAAAGTAGGGGAGGATGGCATTAAAAAAACAACAGACAAAGTCAGTATTGAAGAAGCCCTAGCAGATGATAATTGGGACTATATTAGTTTGCAGCAGGCAAGTCCACTTTCAGGAAAATATAATGTGGTCATGCGGGGTCTGCCCGATCTTTGGACCTATGTTTTTGCCCATATGAATCCAGATTCCAAGATGGTCTATCACCAGACTTGGGCTTACCAACAGGATTCCAAGCACGAAGGGTTCAAAAATTATGAAGGACAACAATTGGTGATGTACGATAGCATCATGAATGTGACTAGCCAGATCGCCAAGACAGGAGATTATGAGTTTGTGGTACCGGCTGGTACTGCTATTCAAAATGCAAGAACAAGCTCTATCGGCGATCACATGACAAGAGATGGCTACCACCTGAACTTGGACTATGGAAGGTTCACGGCAGCAGCAACCTGGTATGCTAAATTGTTCAATCTCGATCCAAGAAAAAATAAATATAAACCGGAAAAAATAACCGATATCCAAGCCAAGATTGCAAAGGAGTCGGCTTGGAAAGCGGTTAAAAAACCATTTAAAATCACAAAGGTTAAGAAATAATGAGTGTAGCATATTACGAGGAAAATGTTGCCTCTGCCACAACCAATATCAAAGCGTTAGAATCCAAGATCAATAAAAATTCCTTCCTCAGATTAGGGGTTATGATTCTAGGAGGAATCATTCTGTTCAAACTATTCGATACAAATAATATTATTTTGGTGATGGGGACCATCATTCTGGTCGTCGTTATCTTTCTGTTTTTGGTCTTTCGGCAGAGCAAGATTGAACGAAAGCTACAGGAGGCAAGGATTTTCCTTCGGATCAATGAGAACGAACTGAATATCATGAACCGCAAGGGCAATATGTATGAGCATGGAGAAGAGTTTAACGATGGAGCCCATCCTTATGCTTCTGATCTGGATGTTTTCGGAGCCAATTCACTCTTCGCTATGGTTAACCGCTGTTCCAGTAAGGATGGGGTAAACGTATTGAAGGATTGGTTCTCCCATGCAGCCACCAAGGAAGAAATCTTGGCGAGACAGCAGGCGGTTAACGAATTGCGTGAAGATCCGGCGCATCTGCAGACCTTTCAGACCAAAATGATGTTCAATCTGGGCTCAAAAGTTAACTTGAGAGCATATATCGCCAGCTTTTTTAATGATAAAAAACTGAATTTTGGGAATAAATGGTTAGCATTCTATGTGGAAGCAAGTCCTAATATTTTCTTCTTTGGATTGGCCTTTTCCCAATTTTACTATAATATCGTTCCTTATCTGTTGATCTTGGCTGTTGTCCATCTTTTGTGGACACTTTCTCAGGCCGGGAAGATTTCCCAATTTTCCAATAAGATCGATAAACTGGGTGCTTCCCTATTGGGCTTGGCCGATGCCATTAAATTAATAGAAGATAAAAAATATACATCAACGCTCAACCTGGAAATCCAACAGCAGATCAAGGTAAAAGGCTCAGAAAAAAAGCTATCGACCATCATCGCTGAACTCGGTAAGTTGATCGATAAGTTGGATGCCCGAAATAATATGTTTGTAGGGGCAATTCTTAACATGTTGTTCCTATGGGATTTTAAACAGGTAATGGCTATCAATAAGTGGAAAGAGCAGTACCAGGATTCCATCTTGCAGGGATTTGAAGCCATATCGGCTTATGAAGCATTGGTTTCTTTAGCTATTCTTTCTAAGAACAACCCAGATTGGGTGCAACCGGAAATACTAGATCATGTCCGGTTCGATAAGATCAAAGCGGAGGAATTGAATCATCCGTTGATTATCAAAGAAAGAGCTGTTGCCAATGATTATAATGCTCAGAACCACGATATCGCGTTAATTACAGGGTCTAATATGGCGGGTAAGAGTACCTTTTTAAGAACAGTGGGTATCAATGCCGTATTGGCTTATGCCGGTGCAGTAGTCAATGCAAAACTGTTTCGCTTGCCAATTTACCATTTATTGACCTATATGCGGATCAAGGATTCCCTCAATGAAAGTACGTCAACCTTTAAGGCGGAACTGGACCGGATGAAATTTATCTTGGATCAGGTAGAGCAGGATAAATCCAGTTTTTTCCTGATTGATGAAATGTTGAGAGGAACAAACTCGGTAGATAAGTACCTAGGTTCTAAAGCCATCATCAAAAAATTGATCGGTTTGGACGGAAGAGGGATGTTGGCTACCCATGACCTTCAACTCGCAGAACTGGCGGAGCAATATCCAGAAAGAATTAAGAATTATCATTTTGATATTCAGGTACAGGGTTCCGAAATGCTTTTTGATTATAAATTAAAGCATGGTCCATGTACCATCTTCAATGCTTCTTTGCTATTAAAGGGGATCGGAGTAGTCGTTGAAAGCGAAAAAGTTGCTTAACTTTGCGGCTTTATTAAGAAAATGACTATTCAAGAACGTATTGACCAAAGTGAAACACGAATTACCATGACGGTGTTTCCTTTCCTCACCAACCATCATGACACCCTATTTGGCGGTAAAGCCATGGCCATGATGGATGAGGTTTCCTTTATGTGCGGCACCCGCTTCTGTAGAAAGCAATTAGTAACCGTCTCCACCGATAAGATCGATTTCCACAAGGCTATTCCTTCTGGAAGTATTGTGGAAGCCATCGCCAGGGTAGAAAGTGTAGGCCGTACCAGTCTGAAAATCGCTGTAGAGATTTTTCTGGAAAGCATGTATAAGGATGGCCGCGAACTGGCTATCCAAGGAAGGTTTACCTTCGTCGCTCTGGACGATGATAAAAAACCTATCCCTGTTCTAGAAGGGATTATTTAGCCCTAGCATATTGTGGAGCCCAGGTAATGGGCTCTTTCAATTCTTCCGCCCAGGAATAAACCAGGTGTGGGTCTTTTAGGAAAGCCCGCCCGATCAACACAAAATCAGCCTGCTGCTTATCCAAAATTTCTTCTGCTTGTGTGGCTGATGTGATCAATCCTACCGTACCGGACAACATCCCGGTTTCTGCCTTTATTTTTTCGGCAAAGGGAACTTGATAGCCTGCATGCACATCGATCTGTTGTTCACGAACTGCCCCGCCAGAGGATACATCGATTACTTCCACCCCTAAGTTTTTCAATTCTTTGCATAAGGCAATGCTCTGTTCCAGATCCCAGCCATTTTCCGCCCAGTCTGTCGCTGAAATCCGAACCCAAAGGGAATGGTTTTCCTGAAGCTCCTGTTGAATTTCTTGAACGATTTCCAGAAGAAACCGGATCCTATTTTCAAAAGCGCCGCCGTAGATATCTGTTCTTTTATTGACCAATGGAGAAAGGAACTGGTGAATCAGGTAGCCATGCGCTGCATGGATTTCGATGATCTGGTATCCAGCAGTTACAGCTCTTTTTGCCGCTTTCCGGAAGTCTTGTATTAAACTTTTGATTTCTTCCAGGCTAAGTGCTTTTGGTGGATGTTCCTTTTCATGGTAGGGGATGGCGGATGGTGCCAAGGTTTGCCAGCCATGTGTTTCATTCGGAAGGAATTGTTTTCGGCTGATCCATGGTTTATCGGTGCTGGCTTTTCGTCCGGCGTGTGCCAATTGGATTCCAGGGATGGACCCTTGGGATTTGATGAATTGGGTGATGTTTTTGTACATGGTTATTTGTTCATCCTCCCAAATGCCTAAATCGCCATAGGAAATCCTTCCTTCAGGGGATATGGCCGTTGCTTCTTGGATCACCGCTCCAGCACGCCCAATGGCAAATTGACCGAGATGGGTAAGATGCCAGTGGTTGGCATAGCCGTTCTCCGCGGAGTATTGACACATAGGGGAAACAACGATGCGGTTGGATAGGGTGAGGTTTTTGAGAGGAAGGGAAGTGAATAACATGTTTTTTGTTTTAAAATTAAGAGTTTTATTTGGATTTCCCCGTCATTGCGAGGAGGTACGACGAAGCAATCTTTCGATTAGAATAAAGATTGCTTCGTTCCTCGCAATGACGCGGAAAGATCCTCGCAATGACGCCATCACCCATTTCTTTCCACTTCCGGTAATTCCTTCAACTCCTCCTCCGTAAACAACCGATAATGTATCTTAAACGTCTTGCCCAATGGACTCTCCAAAGAAAACCCACCAGGTCCAAAACCATCCAACACATCCAACGTAAAATGCGAAAACTTCCAATACTCAAACAAATCCCTATCCACCCAGAACTCAAAGCCTTCCACTAACCCTATCATCGCATCATTCATCCTTGGATAAAACCCTCCCTTATCAAAACACTGTGGCTGCGTTCCTTCACAACATCCACCTGCTTGATAAAACATCAAGGGACCATGCTTTTCCACCAACTCCTTGATCACCGCCTTTGCCTCTTCCGTAACATCTATTCTTGAAACCATAAAATCCTTTCTTAATTAATCCCCAATCAATAACCAAATAATAATATTTCCACCCTTAATATAATCAATTATCCCCTATTCTTCTCCTCCTAAACCATTTACCAGCTAAAAAAATAGGGGTTAATTCCATAACCCCTAATCACACATTTAACTATTTACTACTATTAGAAAAATCCAAGCTTTTCTTTGCTATAGGAGATTAGCATATTCTTAGCTTGACGATAGTGAGCCAACATCATTTTGTGGTTTTCGCGACCAATACCCGACTGCTTATACCCTCCAAAAGGAGCTCCTGCAGGGTAGGAGTGGTATTGGTTCACCCATACACGACCAGCTTGTATAGCTCTCGGTACTTGGTACAATTGATGCGCATCACGGGTCCACACACCCGCTCCCAATCCATAGATCGTATCGTTGGCAATCGCAATCGCTTCCGCTTCATCCTTAAAAGTTGTCACAGCCAACACCGGACCAAAGATCTCCTCCTGGAAAATACGCATTTTGTTATGTCCTTTAAACAAGGTCGGTTTGATGTAGTATCCCTCTTCCAAGCCATCACCAACCTGGTTGGCATCTCCACCTGTTAATACTTCCGCACCTTCCTCTTTTCCAAGATTGATATAGGACATGATCTTATCTTTCTGGATCTTGGATGCTTGGGCACCCATCATCACCGTTGGATCCAATGGATTACCCACCTTGATCTGGTTTACACGGTCGATCACGCGTTCAATAAATTTATCATAGATATCTTCCTGGATCAATAAACGCGACGGACAGGTACAGATTTCCCCTTGGTTCAGGGCAAATAATACCGCTCCTTCGATCGCTTTATCCAAGAATGAATCATCCTCATCCATTACCGAACTAAAGAAAACATTCGGCGATTTACCACCCAGCTCCAAGGTTACCGGAATGATGTTTTCCGTAGCATATTGCATTACCATCCGACCTGTAGCGGTAGAACCGGTAAACGCGGCCTTGTTCACTTTTGGATGGGTAACCAAATGGCGACCTAATTCCGAACCGAATCCATTCACGATGTTCACGACACCAGCAGGGATCAGGTCTCCAATCAGTTCCATTAATACTAAGATAGATGTAGGAGTACTTTCAGCGGGTTTAAGGACAACCGTACAACCTGCTGCCAATGCGGGAGCCAGTTTCCATACGGCCATCAATATCGGAAAGTTCCATGGAATGATCTGGGCAACGACCCCAATCGGTTCATTGACGATCAAAGAAACCGTATTGCTGTCCAGTTCGGTCAAGGAACCTTCTTCCGCACGGATCACACTCGCAAAATAGCGGAAATGATCAATAGCCAATGGAATATCGGCATTCAAGGTCTCCCTTACTGCTTTACCATTATCAATAGTCTCTGCTGCAGCGATCATTTCCAAGTTCTGTTCGATGCGGTCGGCAATCTTGATCAGGATATTGCTACGCTCAGTGGCCGAAGTCTTGCCCCAGGTTTCAAATGCTTTTGCAGCAGCTTCTACCGCTTTATCAATATCCTCTTTTGTAGAATGTGCCACCTGCGTGAATACTTTCCCGTCGATAGGAGAGATGTTGTCAAAATATTTCCCTTGGGTTGGGGCAACAAATGCTCCATTAATGTAATTATCATAACGTTCCTTGAACGATGGTCTTGCTATTTCTGCCATAAATTTAAATTTTATACAATGTGTTTATAAATGGATATACCCAGTTTACAAATGGGTATACCCAAATTTAACCTTTCTATAAGCAAAGGGATAGCATAATTGTCGCTATGAATAGCACAATACTATCAAGAAAACCAATACCCGTTTTTATTTTCAAACGCCATTGATTATATTTGGTTACCAACCGATTATAAATACATGCTTATGGGAAAAGTAAATTTGGTCCGTGAACTACCGTACGCGACAGGAAGGGAAATATCGACATTGGTTGAGAACAGGAAGGCTTATACCCTGAATAATTTTGAACTGAATGTCTTCGAAACGTATGAACCTACGAATCTCGTTCCACTTCAATTTGATGATATCGTCATCATCAATATGTTGAAGGGTAAAAAGATCATGCATTTAAAGGATGTTCCATCTTTCGAGTATCTACCAGGAGAGACGTTGGTCCTGCCGGCTTCAAAACCCATGGAGATCGATTTCCCCGAAGCACGTTTACAGGATCCTACCCAATGCACCGCTTTGGTGATCTCCTCCGAAAAGATCGGCAATACCATAGACTATCTCAATGAAATGTACCCGAAGCAGGAAGAAAAACTCAGTTGGGACTTTTCCTGGGACAAATTTCACATCAATAATACATCGGAACTGGCCGCAATAACGAACAAATTGTTCGCTACCATGATCAGTACCGACCCGTTCAAAGATGCTTTGACGGACCTGCTCTTTAAAGAATTACTGATCCGGATCATCCAGCAGCAAAAATTTGAACTATTGAAGGAGCCAGCTCCAAAACTGAATGGTCCAGTTTCTTACCTCAAAAAATATATACAGGATAATATCAGTGAAAAACTGACCATAGAAGATCTATGTCGTAAGATGAACAGAAGTAAGGCAAGCCTTTTCCGCTTGTTTAAGGATGAATTTGGGATCAGTCCTATGGAATTGGTCATTCAAGAACGGATTGAAAAAGCAAAGGAGTTATTGCGCAATCAATTCTCCGTGAAGGAAGTCTGTTATTCTTGTGGGTTTTCGGATGTCAATTACTTTATCCGTTTATTCAAGACCCGGGAATCTATGACTCCCGGACAATACCAAAAATCATTTAGTATTCAGGCATCTTAATGCAAGGCTTACGCACTGCATCTTAGCGTTTCATGGCGCGATCCATCTCGCGTTTCGTCTCGCGTTCTTTGATGCTATCACGCTTATCAAAGTCTTTTTTACCCTGAGCCAGGGCGATCTCCACTTTCGCATACCCCCGCTCATTGATGAAAATGCGTAATGGAACGATCGTAAAACCCTTTTCTTCGCCTTTTTCCTTTAATTTCTTCATTTCCCGTTTGGTCAGCAACAATTTGCGATCGCGTTTTGCTTCATGATTGTAAAAGGATCCAAAGGAATATTCGGCAATATGCATGTTCCGGATGTAGAGGCCATCCTCAAAGAAATTACAAAAACTATCGTTGATATTGGCTTTTCCCTCACGAATGGATTTGATCTCGGTACCCAATAGAGCAAGTCCAGCTATGTATTTGTCCAATAGTTGGTATTCGAAGCTTGCTCTTTTATTTTTGATGTTTACGTTTGATGAAATCGCCATTATTTTCTAGTTATTGAAGCACAAATGTAAGAATAATAGAATTTTTGCAAAACTTATCCTCTTTTTATAGGAAACTTTATGTTAATATTAATTTAATTTTATGATATTTATATGTCAAATCAACAAGAGAATGAGGCTTAAGTTTTGTATGTTTGCGTCGATTTTTTGTAAATAAAGGGAAGAATTACAATATTTATCGGATTGTATGGCTGTAGTTTTGTACCTTTGTAAGATTTTTGACGATTTTTGTTAAAAGTTCAAAAAGTAAATATTGTTGAGAATATAGACACCTGACGAATGAGCAAGGGAAAATTAAATGAAAGAACTGCGCGGTTTTTAAATGGCGAGTTAGGAGATATCAAATCTAAAAACTTATACGCCTATTTCAGGCCGATTCAATCTAAACAAGATACGGAAGTTAAAATCGATGGTCGTCGAGTATTGATGTTTGGCTCCAATTCTTATTTAGGATTGACGACGGATCCTAGGATCATCAAGGCTTCGCAAGATGCTTTGGAAAAATATGGAACCGGATGCGCAGGCTCTCGTTTTTTGAATGGAACCTTGGACATTCACGTCGAATTGGAAGAAAAGCTTGCCGATTACGTAGGTAAAGAAGCAGCAATCTTATTCAGTACAGGATTCCAATCCAACCTAGGTCCCTTATCTTGCCTAACCGGCCGTCATGATTATATTCTTTTGGACGAACGCGATCACGCTTCCATCATCGATGGTAGCCGTTTGTCTTTCTCCAAGGTGATCAAATATGCCCATAATGATATCAATGACCTGCGCGATAAAATGTCGCGTTTGCCTGAAGAAAGCTTCAAACTAATTGCTACAGATGGTATTTTCTCCATGGAAGGCGATATCGTTAAATTACCTGAACTTGTTCAAGTAGCTAACGAATTCGATGCGGCAATATTGTGTGATGATGCACACAGTTTGGGTGTGATCGGAGAAAAAGGTGCTGGTACAGCAAGCCATTTCGGTCTGACCGAAGAGGTGGATTTGATCATGGGTACATTCAGTAAATCATTGGCATCCTTAGGAGGCTTTGTTGCCGCCGATGCCGATACCATTGAATTCTTGAAACATAAAGCGCGTTCCTTGATGTTCAGTGCGAGTATGACACCGGCTTCGGTGGCATCTACGTTGAAAGCATTGGAGATCATCCAAACGGAACCAGAACATATCGAAAGACTGTGGGCCAATACCAATTACGCTAAAAAGTTACTTTTGGATAATGGTTTTGATCTAGGGGCTACCGAAAGTCCAATCTTACCGGTTTTTGTTAGAAACAATGAGAAAACTTATGTGGTTACGAAAATGCTTCAGGATGATGGCGTTTTTGTAAACCCGGTAGTTGCTCCTGCAGTTCCTGCTGAAGAGTCCTTGATCCGTTTCTCTCTTATGGCTACCCATACGTTCGACCAGATCGATGAGGCCGTTGAGAAGATGGCCAAGGTTTTCAAAACCTTGGAAGTGGAAAGCTTCATCAGTTAGTTTTAACAGCGTTTACACTTAAATTTTAGATCTGTGATTACGATTGTTCCTGTAGAAACCAAAAAGCAAAGGGCAGCCTTTATCGACTTCCCACATGATCTCTATGCGAACGATCCTAACTATGTGCCGGAACTATTTCTGGGACAGGAAGATCTATTGAACCCGAATAAACATCCGTTTTATAAGCATTCCAGCGCTCAACCTTTTCTTGCCTATAAAGATGGGGAATTGGTTGGTCGTGTAGCAGCAATCTATAATACCAACCATAATGCCTTCAATAAAGTTAATGAGGGTCAATTTGGTTTCTTCGATTGTATTAACGATCAGGAGGTCGCTGATAAATTATTGCAGACTGCAGAAGAATGGGTGAAAGCCAAAGGCGCGAACAATATCGTTGGTCCGATCAACCTGACGACCAATGATACCTGTGGTCTCCTGGTGGAAGGTTTTGAACGTCCACCGATGGCGATGATGCCTTATAATTTTCCTTATTACTTGGACCTGATCAGCCATGCAGGTTTTGCCAAAAAGGTAGATCTTCGTGCTTATTTGGTCAATAAGGCAGGGGCAAATCAACGCTCGGTACTCCTTTTGGATAAATTGGAGGCAAGATTGGAACGTTCTGGGATCAAACTCCGCCAGATCAATCTGAAGGATTTTAAGAGCGAGGCCGAAAAAATCAAAAAAGTATACAATAAGGCTTGGGATAAAAACCTTGGTTTTGTTCCCATGACCGATGAGGAATTCTATTATGTGGCCAAGGATCTCAAAATGATCGTGGATCCGAAATACTGTATTGTCGCTGAAAAGGACAATGAAGTGATCGGGTTTGCTTTGGGGATCCCTAACATCAATGAAATCCTGATAAACATCAAAAGGGGGAGGTTATTGCCTACCGGTATTTTCAAACTCCTTTTTGGTAAGAAAAACATACGTTCCATCCGGGTTTTGATGCTTGGCGTGTTGGACAACTACCGTAAACTGGGAATTGAAGCTTGTCTTTATGGCCGAATCATCAAAAATGCGATGCCATCGGGTATTTTGGAAGCGGAATGTTCGTGGATGCTGGATCATAATTACTTGATGAACCACGCCATTGAACAGATCAATGCCGACCTTTACAAAAGGTATCGCCTTTACGAAAAAGCGATATGAAAAAAAAGATCTTCATTACGGGTGCCAGTGGATTTGTAGGATCTCACCTGACTGAAGCTGCACAGAATTTAGGTTTAGAGGTCCATGCTGCGGTGAGAAAATCCAGCAAGGTAGCCGATATCAAACCTTTCGTCGATAAATTTGTGTTCCCTGACCTGGGCAACGCTGAAGAACTCAAAAAACTTTTTGATCAAGAGGGATACCATTACATCATCCATGCAGCGGCCATGACCAAAGCCAAGGATGAGCAGACGATGAACCTGGTCAATGTTGGTTATACGGATGCCATCATGGATGCTGCGCTTTCTGCGGATATGCCATTGGAAAGGATTTCCTATGTCAGCAGCCTTGCCGCTGTTGGACCTATTCCATATCAGGAAGAAAAATTGATCGATGAGTCTTTCCCGTACCATCCATTAACCGTTTACGGCAGAAGTAAAAAAGCTTCGGAACTGATGATCCAGGATAAATATACGGATCAGCGGATTTCCATCTTTAGACCAACCGCGGTCTATGGTCCACGGGAAAAGGATATCTTCATACTTTTTGATACGATGAAAAAAGGGCTTGATCCCTATATCGGCTCAAAACCACAGAAACTGAGCTTTGTATATGTCAAGGATCTGGTCGATGTGTTGCTGAAAGGGGTGATGGTTCCACAAGAAGGCTTACAGATTTATAATATCAGTGATGGCGAAGTGTATTCCAGATACGCAATGGCCGAAATATTCAAAGAGGTGTTCAGCCGTAAACTTTTTAGGATGCATGTTCCCTTATCCCTGGTAAAAGGGATTGCCGAGATCTCGCAATACCTGTACAAGAATTCGACGAAAACGCCAGTGATCTATCCGGAGAGACTCTTCGAACTAACGGCAGAAAATTGGGCAGTAGATATTTCCCATGCCAAAAATCTGTTGGACTACGATCCGAAATACCTATTGGAGAATGGCCTCAAGGAAAGTCTCGAATGGTACAAAATAAATAAATGGTTGTAATCCCATTTATTGCACCTACAAATTAAAACAGTAATTTATTCCAAACAATGAGTGAGCAAAAGATCAATAAGAAACTTTTTCAGGATAGAAAAAGAACCAATATATTAAGTAATCCGGAACAACGATTTATATCTTATTTGGTTCCAAGGATTCCAGCATGGCTGAGCTCGGATGGCTTAACGGCCATTGGTTTCTTCGGATCCTTGATGATCTTGGGAAGTTTTCTGCTGGCTGAATATGTTCATATCAATTTCTTGTTATTGGCGGTAATTGGTTTTTTTGTGCAATGGTTTGGGGATTCGTTGGATGGTAGGATCGCCTATTACCGGAACAAATCCAGAAAATGGTACGGCTTCGCGCTGGATATCGTCATGGACTGGATCTCGACGGTATTTATTGGATTGGGTTATGTATTCTATACAACGGGGGATTTTAAATATTTAGGTTTTGCGCTGGTTTCCTTATATGGTTGGGCGATGATCATTTCGCAATTGCGCTATCGGATCACAGATAAATATACCATTGACGCTGGACTTTTAGGTCCGACGGAAATTCGGGTGGTGATCTCTTTGGTGTTGATTTTAGAGGTAATCGTACCAGGTTCGATAAATTATAGTGTTTTGTTGATCTGTATAGCTTTGTTTTTTATCAATATCGGGGATACCAAGAAGTTGTTGGCTCTAGGCGACGCGAAGGATAAGGAGGAAAAGGCGGCCAAACTTGCCGAACAGAATAACCAAAAACAAGCGTAGTGACCGTATTGAACTAAATAGTTGCTGTTTTAAAATAATGGGATGTCCGGAAAGTTCAAAGAATTTCTAAAAGCACAATTGTCTGCCTTTTTAGGCGGACTTGCTGATTTTAGTATCTATACCTTCTGTTATAAAGTCCTACTTTTTACCGCTCCCTTTTCCAATGTGGTTTCGGGAAGTTTAGGAGCCATCCTGAATTTTACCATTAATAGGTATTGGTCTTTCAATAATACAGCTACTCCGCTGGCGAGCCAATTATGGAAATTTATTGTGGTGGTAATCGGGAGTATATCCATTAAATCCCTGGGTATTCATCTTTTTGTGGATATCTGGCATTGGCATTTTCTGCTTTCCAAATTAATTATTGAAATTGTGGTTTCTTTGGGTTTTAACTTTACCCTTCAGAAGTATTGGGTTTTTAAGAAGTAGGTAAAGTCCCGTCATTGCGAGGAGTTAAAGTCACGTCATTGCGAGGAGGCACGAGGAAGCAATCTTTGGACATGCGGCTCCCCATGTCATCCTGAGCATCGCCGAAGGATCTGTACGTGTACCACATGTAGATGCTTCGACTGCGCTCAGCATGACATGGCTCGAAGATTGCTTCGTTCCTCGCAATGACGCAGGGTCCCCGCAATGACGCAGAGCCCCCCAAGTTGCCTTCGATGCAAAACCATGGTGAAAGCAATGCTAAAGTATGCTTTTCCTATGGTCAACATCCATTTTCATGCTTTTTCCCTTCTTTCACCTTGCTTTAAATATGAACCAAGTAGGTTCCGGAGCAAAATATGTTTACCTATCAGCAGGCCAACATACATAAATGGGATAAAATCCCTCCGGTACAAACCTATCCTGCACCCCCTGACACAAATTTATCCACCATTGCCACAGCGCTTTACATGGAAACCGTAAAAAATGTTCCCCGGGGGTCTTGGAAATATGGATGGGAAGTCCCTATCTTTGCACCACTCCGCAAGGGAGGGACGGCCGGATGGCCACTGAAATAAGGGTAGCTGTACATGTTCCGAGGGTCCGCCCAAAGGGTGCATGTTACACGGAAAAAAAGCTCCAAAAAATTATTTTAAAATAAATTTTGCGGAACCGAAAAAACCTTCTACCTTTGCAGTCCCAACCACGGGGAACGGCAGCCGGCGCGACGCTGGCAGCCCACAGAAATGACAGTTCGAGACCAAGGAAACAAGGTCGGAAAACATACAGATGCCGAAGCGCGAGCGGAGGCGGAGAGTTCTTTAAGATTTTATGATCATGTAACGCAGCGAGTAGTCGGAAGACGAAAGCTGAAAATTAAGACGATCTACAGATCGATCGAT